>USAD01000152.1 GCA_900552415.1 uncultured Parabacteroides sp. | reverse complement strand
ATAAGAAAGCGTATTTTTATACTATTCAAGTCCTCCTCCGTTTCGTTTACAGATAATCGAAAGGTCGTTTACCGCATCTTGTATTGAAAGCTGGTGCTCGGCCTCATAACATTCATCTAGGAACGCCATGCCTTGAAAACGCTTCAGGTAAGCGAAAGCCTGTTTACTGCTCAACTGGTATCTTTCGGCGAAAGCGTTGATACAATAGATAATATAGGTGACTCGATTTTGAAGTTGCCTTTCCATGTGATATCCTGTTTTGTATTGAAACAAAGATAACGAGAACTTTGTGACTTGTTATTAAAAAGGGTTTGAAAAGTGAAGTTTTAGGAAACGTCAAAGTCGCAAAAAGCAAGATCTGGCAGCGATCAATAGAGATACTGCCAGATCTTGTGATTCTCCTTTAGGGGAGAGATGAAGCTTTTTTATTAGGATCAAATAATCTTCTCCAGGTCTTTCAGGTTGTTGGCAACCTCCTCGTCGGTAACCTCATAGTTGGTCAGGTCGCCGGCGAAATAGCGATCGTAAGCGGCCATATCGATCAAGCCATGGCCGGAGAGGTTGAACAGGATCGTCTTCTGTTTGCCTTCCAGCTTTGCCTGCTCGGCCTCGCGGATAGCGGCGGCGATGGCGTGCGACGATTCCGGTGCGGGGATGATACCCTCGGCACGGGCAAAGAGAGTCGCGGCCTTGAACGTCTCCAATTGCTGGATGTCGACCGCTTCCATCATCTTGTCTTTCAAGAGTTGGCTGACGATTGAGCCGGCACCGTGATAACGCAAGCCTCCGGCGTGGATGTTGGCGGGCGAGAAGTTGTGTCCCAGTGTGAACATTGGGATCAGTGGCGTGTAGCCAGCCTCGTCGCCGAAGTCGTATTGGAACTGGCCGCGGGTCAGCTTCGGACATGAGGCCGGCTCGGCAGCGACGATTTTAATATCCTTGCCTTCCGTCAACTTATGACGCAAGAAGGGGAACGCGATACCCGAGAAGTTCGAACCACCGCCGAAGCAAGCGATGACCGTATCCGGATATTCACCGGCCATCTCCATCTGTTTCTCAGCCTCGAGGCCGATCACGGTCTGGTGCAACATCACGTGGTTCATGACGCTACCCAATGTGTATTTGCAGTTCGGGGTTTGCATCGCCAGTTCTACCGCTTCCGAGATTGCCGTACCCAGGCTGCCTTGATAGTTCGGATGGTCGGTCAGGATCTTGCGGCCGGCCCGTGTACTCATACTGGGTGAGGCGATGACCTGAGCGCCGAAGGTCTGCATGATCGAACGGCGATAAGGTTTCTGGTGGTAGCTGACTTTCACCATGTAGACCGCCAGTTCTAGCCCGAAAGCCTTGGCTGCATACGATAAGGCGGCGCCCCATTGGCCGGCTCCGGTCTCGGTGGTGATGTTTGTTACGCCCTCTTGCTTGCAGTAGTAAGCCTGGGCGATAGCGGAGTTCAGCTTATGCGAGCCGATCGGACTGACGCTCTCGTTCTTGAAATAGATGTGTGCCGGCGTGTCGAGCGCTTTCTCCAATCCGGTGGCACGTACCAGCGGTGTCGGGCGCCATACCTTATACATCTCACGAACCTCCTCCGGGATCTCGATCCAGGCGTCGGTCGTGTTCATCTCCTGTTGAGAGGCACCTTTCGAGAAGAGCGGATAGAGATCCTCCGCCTTCATGGGCTCTTTTGTTTTAGGATTCAGCATAGGCAATGGTTTGTTGCGCATGTCCGCAACGATATTGTACCATGCCACGGGTATGTCTTTTTCCTCGAGTAAAAATTTTTTCGTGTTCATCTTTTTATGTCGTGTTTACAAATGTCGATCAAATTCCTTTCGCTTGCTTACAAGTTGGAAGCAAAGGAACGAATAATATTTCATTTTTTCAAGTTAATTTCATGGAATTCTCTATCTTTGGCCCCTATAATCTAATATCTATAATTCGTCTAAAAATGAAAAAGAGTATCTTGTTGCTCATTGCTTTGTTAACCTTCTTTCCGATGAGAGCACAAAAGGGGGATTTTACTTACAAGTTCTATGGATTTGTAAGAGGAGATTTGTTCTATAATTCCCGGGCCAATATGGCACCGATCGACGGTAATTTCTATCTCTATCCGTTAGGTAAGTCGCCCGACGCGAACGGGAAGGACTTGAACGCGACACCTAATGGCAGTTTCTATACTTTTACTTCTCGGCTGGGACTCGACGTGACCGGGCCAAATGTCGGTAAGGCACGGACCGCGGCGAAGATCGAGACCGATTTCGGCGGTTTTTCCGGCAGCCATACGATGTTGCGGCTTCGCCAAGCCTACGTTTCCCTCGATTGGGGGCGTTCGGACCTGTTGGTGGGCGTCACGTGGCATCCGCTTTTTGGGGCTGTCGTGCCCGACGTGCTAAACCTTTCGACCGGAGCGCCCTACCAGCCGTTCAACCGGAGTCCGCAACTGCGTTTTCGTCAAAAATTTGGGAAAGCTCAACTGAGTGCCGCATTGGTTTGGCAATTGCAATATCTTTCCAATGGACCGATGGGTATGAGTGAGGATTACATCAAGAACAGTTGCGTGCCGGAGGGCTTTTTGGGGGTTGATGTCGTCCCTTCCGGACCGTGGTTGTGGGGCGCCGGTGTTCACGTGATCTCCCTCAAACCCCGGACCAGTTCCACTTTGGAGGGCGAGACTTATCGTGTAAATGAGCGAATGACGACCTTTTCTTGTGAGGCGCACTTGAAATATCAGGGAAAAAACTTTACTTTCGCCGCTAAAAGTTTTTGGGCTTCTGCCTTGGATCAGGTGGCGATGCTGGGAGGCTACGGGGTCAGCTCGATCGACCCGGCGACAGGCGAGCAGGGATATACGCCTTTCCGTCAATCGACGTCGTGGGTGAACCTGACTTACGGATCCAAATGGAAGGCGGCTTTTTTCTTGGGCTATACGAAGAATCTGGGGACGGACAGTCCTTTGGTCTCGGCCGACAAGGTCTATGGTATGGGGCTGGATATCGACCAGCTCGTGACGGTCAATGTGAATCTCTCCTATAACTTGCCGCATTGGCAATTCGGGTTCGAGTATTGCCCGGCGACTGCCCTGTATGGGACCAACGACTTGGCGACGGGCCGTGTCGGGCAAACCTATGCCGTGACGAATCACCGGATCTTGGGCCTGATGATGTATTATTTTTAAAAACGCTATAAACAGGAATATGAAGCGGAAAAGACAGGGAATGATGATTGTGGGCTGCCTCGTGTTGCTCGTGATGGGCGCCGTGGCGCAAAAGAAGAACTTTACCTATAAGTTTTATGGGCAGGTGCGAGGCGACCTGTTTTACAACTCGAGGGCGAACGACGAGATCGTTGACGGCCTCTTCCATCTCTTCCCGAAAGATATCGCGCCCGATGAGAACGGGCAGGATCTCAATGCGACACCCAATGGCAGCTTCTATCTGCTCTATTCCCGTTTGGGGCTCGACGTGACGGGACCCAAGGTTGGTTCGGCGGAGACCTCGATGAAGTTGGAGGCCGATTTCCGTGGCTCCGGCAGCAACTGGGCGGTCTTGCGTATCCGCCATGCCTACGTGAACCTCGATTGGGGTAAGTCGTCGGTCCTGATTGGCCAGACGTGGCATCCCCTGTTTCACGACATTCATCCGAAGATGTTGAACCTCTCGACCGGCGCACCTTTCAATCCATTCAACCGCAGTCCGCAGCTTCGTTACCGTTATATGAATGGGCCATGGGATTTTCAGGGTGCCCTGATTTGGCAATTGCAATATCTCTCGACCGGTCCGAACGGGAAGAGTGAGGAATACATCAAGAACAGCTGCGTGCCCGAGTTGTTCGCCGGGGTCGATTATCATGTCGGCGACTGGCAACTTGGGGCCGGCATCGATTTCCTCTCCATCAAGCCCCGTGTGAGCTCGACGGTGGAGGGAGCGACTTATAAGGTAAACGAACGGGTGAACAGCCTCTCCGGCGAGTTCCATTTCCGCTACGCAATCGGTGATGGCTGGAGTCTCTCGGGCAAGACCCTTTTGGCCAATAACCTGGCTCATACTTGTATGTTGGGTGGTTATGGCGTTACCGCTACCGATCCGGTGACGGGCGAGCGTGATTATTCGCCCTATCTCTTCTCGACCTCATGGCTGAGCCTGCTTCATGAGGGGAAATGGCGGCCGGGACTTTTCTTCGGTTACCTGAAGAACCTGGGCGCGGGTGAGGTGTTGACGGGCGAGACTTATGGCTTGGGCCTGAATGTGGACCAGCTTTTCACGACCAATGTCCAACTTTCTTACAACCTGCCGCATTGGCGTCTTGGGGCGGAGTATAGCCCGTCGATCGCTTGGTATGGGGATGTTGATTACGCGGATGGCGGGCGTGTCTCGGCAACCCATTCCGTGACGAACCACCGGATTTTGGGTGTTGCGATCTATTATTTTTAATTTGAGACAACAAGGAGGGATTAAGATGATAAGAACGTTCTTGATGGGGTTATTGATGTCGCTCCCGATATGGGGGCTGTCGGTCGGCGCGGCGGATAAGGGAAACTTGCGGGTCGCGCTGGTGCAGGCGAGCCTGGCTTGGGGCGACGTGGACGCGAATCTGACCCGGTTCGCCGGGCGTGTGGCGGCTTGCGAGGGAGCTGACGTGATCGTGTTCCCGGAATTGTTTGTCTCGGGTTGCGAGATGCGGAAACGTGACGCGGGCGAGGCCATCGACCAGAAGGAGCGGGTGGCCGACCGTTTCGTGGAGGTGAGGGATTCGATGATCCTTTGGGCAAGGCGATCGGGCGCGTTGGTCGTGGGCTCGACGATCTATCGTTCGGAAGGCAAGTATTATAATCGTTTGCTGGCCGCTTATCCGGATGGCGAGTGCCTGCATTACGACAAGCATAATTGTTTCAAGCGGGGCAGTTTCTCGCCGGGCGACCGTCGGGTGATCCTCTCCTATAAGGGCTGGCGTCTGGCGACTTTCATCTGCTACGACCTGCGTTTCCCGGAGTGGAGCCGCAACGATGGGGCTTACGACGCGGCCCTCTACATCGCCAACTGGCCCGAGTCGCGCCACGAGGATTGGGAGCGTCTCTTGCGTGAGCGGGCGATGGAGAACGCCGCCTGGATTATCGGGGTGAATTGCGCCGGAAGCGATCCCGCCGGTCTCATCTACCGGGGTGGCAGCCGGTTGGTATCGCCATCCGGCGAGGTTGTTGGCAGTTGTCCCGATCATCAGGAGGCGATCCAGATCGTGATGATCGGGGATTGATCCGCGTGCTTCACCGCTTTTTGCGCATCCTCATGCGGAGGATGTCAGACCGAAACGTTTTAGAACGGACTCCAAACTTTTTGGCTTTCTCCTTGTGTTCGGATCCGCTCATAAAGGCTGTCGTTATTGCCCTCTTCGGGCAGGACAGGTTCGCCTTGTGGCGTGAAGATCAGGTTGCCGCAGGTGAGGCATGAATTCAAATAATCGCTAATCAGGATATACTCTTTCGATTCATATTTTTTGATATACACTTGTGGATAGAGGTATTCACCTGTGCTGGGACTTTTTTGATAGGTATGGGCCACCGAGTCGACTACCTCGACCAGCCATTGGGGGCTGGTGATCCCGTTGTCATTGACTTTGATTGTTACCTCGCCGTTCGCGATCTCCAGATCGTCGTTACAGGCTCCCAGGACGGCGATCAATGGGAGCATCGCCAATAGTTTTCTTGTTTTCATGATGGAATGATTTTAATGGTGTTTGTATTTGAATAGATGAGGGTTACCCCGAAAATGCTGCATGATAAAACGCCCGGATCGTGATTTTTTTTGTTCGCCTGTTTTATTTGTTTTGTTTGTATATATGTATGTAGGTTTGTTTGTCTGTAGGGACGCTCCCCAGGAGCGTCCGTGATTGTGTCATCCTAATTCACCTCCAGCTTGAACGAGTCGCTCTCGTTGTCGTACAGCTTTTTCTTGTCTCGGTATTTCACTTTCGCCTTGTTGCGGAAGTAATAGGACAGGCCGACCATCGGGGTCCAGCGGCGATCCTTGAAAATGGTTTCCTCGTAGGCACGGTAGTCGCCGTCGATGGTCCAGACGCGGTAGTAGTGCATGTTGTCGCGGATGGAGGCCGACAGCGTCCAGCCTTTCGGGAGCATCCAGCCGATCTCCAGGTCGACCATAGGTCCCGATCGCGTCCGTGAGATCTGGGTATATTGGTAATTGGTGTATTTGAGCATCCCGTTCAGGTAGACCCGCTTGTACGACAGGTAGGCGTTCCCGTTCACGCCCCACGCCCGCCCGTTGAACGCCATGCCGGGAAACTCCTGCTTGCTGAGGAACGGCGTGACGTTGATGTTGCCGTACTTGCCGAGGTTGAGGCGGGCGGTCAGGCTCGCCCGGAAAAGGTGCGCGTGCCCCGTGTTGCGGTAGCTCCTCGTATAGACGTCGCCATCCAGCCGGCCGTAGGGCGTGACGCGGTCCTGCTCGTAGGTGTAGCTGAGGGAGGGCTGCAGGTATATCGGCGACCCGCTCCAGGAATAGGAGAGGACCGCCCGGTTGCTTAGCGAGGGGGACAGGTAGGGGTTTCCCACGGTCACGTAGAGGCTGTCCGTAGAGGTGTTCAGCGGGTTCAGGTAGCCCAGGCCGGGCGAGACGCGTTGCCGGCTGAGCGAGAGCCTGACCGATCCTCCCTTGTGCACCTTGTAGGCGAGGCTCAGCGAGGGCAGCACGTTGACGTAGGCCTTCCTCACGCCCGAGGCGCTTCGCTCCACGATGTCGAGGCCGAGCGAGGCGCTGTAGGAGAGGTTCCCCTTCCCCAGGCTCCTCAAGGCGCCGTAGAGGTATTCCCGGCCCTCCCTGTACCTGAATGGCGCCGTCGCCAGCTCCCGGATCTCCGCCTGCTGGTAGTAGGCGTTCAGGCCGATGTCGAGCGCCAGCCTCCCGGGCCACGCGAGGTCGTAATTGCCCTCCAGGCTGTAGACCGTCCGCCGGTTGTCCATGTCGATCTCGCTCCGGTAGGCCTCCCTGTCGTCGCGCTCCTCGCG
>USAD01000151.1 GCA_900552415.1 uncultured Parabacteroides sp. | reverse complement strand
AGAAAACTTAAAATATTTAAGATCGTGGCAGATACAAAGTACATTTTCGTTACGGGAGGTGTCGTCTCTTCATTAGGCAAGGGCATTATTTCCGCGTCATTGGGTAAGTTGCTTCAGGCTAGAGGCTACAAGGTAACCATCCAAAAGTTTGACCCCTACATCAATATCGATCCGGGTACGTTGAATCCATACGAGCATGGAGAGTGTTATGTAACCGTCGACGGCCACGAGGCCGACCTCGACCTGGGACATTACGAACGTTTCTTGAATGTCCCGACCACTCGGGCCAACAACATCACGACTGGGCGTATCTACCAAAGTGTCATCAACAAGGAGCGCCGTGGCGATTACTTGGGTAAGACGGTTCAGGTAGTTCCTCACATCACGGACGAGATCAAGCGCAACGTGAAATTGTTGGGCAGCAAATACAAGTTCGATTTCGTGATCACCGAGATCGGTGGTACGGTAGGTGATATCGAGTCATTGCCATTCATCGAAAGTGTTCGCCAGCTGAAATGGGAATTGGGTAAGAATTGCGTATGCGTTCACCTGACCTATGTTCCCTACATCGCGGCCGCAAAAGAATACAAGACTAAACCGACACAGCACTCTGTTAAGCAATTACAGGAGTTGGGTATCCAACCCGATGTCCTCGTCTTGAGAACGGAGCATGAGCTGAGCCAGTCTATCCTCCGCAAGGTTGCCCTGTTCTGCAACGTCAGCCAGGATGCCGTTATCCAGTCGATTGATATGCCAACCATCTATGAGGTACCTTTGCTCCTGCAAAGCCAGAAGATGGACGAGGCGATCCTGAGAAAGGTTGGCATGGAAGTTGGTCCAACTCCAGAGCTGAAAGCTTGGAAAGAGTTCCTCGCTCTCAAATCATCAGCGACAGAAACCGTCAAGATCGGTCTGGTTGGTAAATACGTTGAGCTGCAAGACGCATACAAGTCTATCGACGAGTCGCTCCTGCAAGCAGCCATCTATAACCACCGCAAGCTGGATCTTCACCTGTTCCATTCAGAGAAGATCAACGACGAGAACGCCGCAGAGCAATTGAAAGACATGGATGGTATCCTGATAGCCCCGGGCTTTGGTCAACGTGGTATTGAGGGTAAGTTCGCCGCCATCAAATACGCTCGCGAGCATGACGTGCCTTGCTTGGGTATCTGCTTGGGTATGCAATGTATGGTTATCGAGTTCGCCCGTGACGTATTAGGCTATAATGACGCCAACTCGACAGAGATGGAGCCGAACACGACTCACAAGGTGATCGACCTGATGGAGGAGCAAAAGAACATCACCAACTTGGGTGGCTCTATGCGATTGGGCGCATACGACTGCCATTTGAAACCTGGCTCAAGAATCATGGAGGCTTACGGCAAGGAGTTCATCCAGGAGCGTCATCGCCACCGTTTCGAGTTCAACAACGAGTATAAGAGCCAATTCGAGGCCGCCGGTATGATGTGTACGGGCGAGAATCCGGAAACGAACCTGGTTGAGGTTGTCGAGATTCCTAGCCTGAAGTGGTTTGTGGGCGTACAGTACCACCCGGAATACAACAGTACGGTCGTCAACCCGAACCCGCTTTTCCTGAGCTTCGTGAAAGCGGCTATCGAAAACCAAAAATAAGAAATAGCTTAAGATGGATAAAAATACGATTATCGGATTCATTCTCATCGGAGTCGTTCTGGTTGCCTTCAGCTGGTTCAACCGTCCGACTCCCGAGCAACTCGAGGCCCAACGCCGCTACCAGGACTCCATCGCCATGGTGGAGAACCAACGACAGATGGAGATAAAAAAAGAGGAAGACCGGAAACTGCAAGAGTTGCAGGCTTACGAGAACCTGCCCGACTCGGCCAAGACGGCGCATCTTCGCCAGAATTATGGCAATTTCGCCGAGGCCATGATCAGTACTGACGGCTACACGACCCTCGAGAACGAGGTGATCGAGTTGCGTGTCAGCAACAAGGGCGGACAAATCTCGTTCGCACGCCTCAAGGAGTACGACAATTACAAGGGAGAACCATTGGTGTTGTTCGACGAGAGCACATCAAGCCTGGGTTTCTCTCTCGTAACGGCCAACAACCAGGTGATCAAGACCAACGACCTCTATTTCTCTCCCGTAGAGGGTCATACGGGCAACAGCCTTACGATGCGGGCGAAAGCAGGTGACAATCGTTACATCGATTTCACCTATACGTTGGCCCCCAACGACTACATGGTTAAATACGAGATCAAGGGTATGGGCCTTAATGGTGTCCTGTCGCCCAGCACGGAATCGTTGACCATGACGTGGGTACAAGACATCCGCCAGCAAGAGAAAGGTCGCTCGTTCGAGGAGCGTTACGTGACCTTGAATTACAAAATCGCAGGTGACGACGTTGAGCACCTGAGCGAGACCAACAACGACAACGAGGAGCCGAAAGAGCACTTGAAATGGATCGGTTACAAGGACATGTTCTTCTCGACTGTCCTGATCTCGAAAGATGGCTTCGAGAAGACCGCTCTCGACTCAAAGAAGATCGAATCGGGCGAGTTACTGAAATCATTCAAGTCGACCGCCCAAGTTCCTTTCGACCTGCAAGGCCAGAAGGCAACCGAGTTCTCATTCTATTTCGGCCCGAACAAGTTCGCCCTCTTGAAAGATTATGACGATAACCTGAGTGGTGACGAGAAGCTGAACCTGGAGAAGTTGGTACCGCTGGGATGGGGAATCTTCCGTTGGGTTAACCAGTTCTTCGTGATCCCGCTCTTCGATTTCTTGGGTAAATACATTACCAATTATGGTATCCTGATCTTTATCCTGACCTTGATCGTAAAGACCATTCTCTATCCGTTGACACGCAAGTCTTATCTCTCATCAGCCAAAATGCGTGTCTTGCGGCCTCAAGTAGAGGAGATCAACGCGAAATACCCAGGACAGGACCAGGCATTAGAGCGCCAGAAAGCGGTTATGGATCTTTATACCCGTGCCGGAGCGAGCCCGATGAGCGGTTGCTTGCCGATGTTGCTCCAGATGCCGATCTTGATTGCCCTCTTCATGTTCTTCCCGTCGGCCATTGAGTTGCGCCACGAGAGCTTCCTTTGGGCACACGACTTGTCGACTTACGATGCGATCGTCAGCTGGACGACCTATATCCCGGTGATCACGCCCTACTTCGGCAATCACATCAGTTTGTTCTGTTTGTTGATGACCATCACCAACATCGTCTATACGAAATATAATATGGAAATGACCAATACAGGGCAGCAGCAGATGCCGGGCATGAAGATCATGATGTACATGATGCCCTTGATGTTCCTGGTATTCTTCAATCAATATGCCTCAGGTCTGACCTATTACTATTTCATCTCCATGTTGATCACGATCGTACAGACCTTGATCTTCCGTTACACGATTGACGAGGAGAAGTTGTTGGCGAAACTGGAGGAAAACAAGAAACGCCCCATCAAGAAGTCAGGTTTCATGAAACGTCTTGAGGAGGCCCAGAAGATGCAGGAGGAGCAGCTCCGTAGACAGAAAGAGATGAGAAAGAAACAATAAGCCTCAAACCTTATTGTTTCGCATAACGCGATTATAAGGCACATGGACAAGATGAAAGTTAGTCCATGTGCTTTTTTATTATACCAAGTCACAAATCTCGGCAAAAGTGACCACCCTGGTGTCATTCAACCCTTTGCGAAGAACAACTGAAAAACGTCAATTAACAAAGTTGAGGAACGGCAAAAATTAACCCTCCCGAAAAGAAAGAGTTCTGTCTTTAATTTCTATTTTTGTGTCTATGTACGTGCGTGAGGTAAGTATTCCATCGTTAACCTAATCATAAAATATCAGTAATATGGAAAAACAGAAACAGCCCCGGCGACTGATTTCGCTGGATGCCCTCAGAGGGTTCGATATGTTCTTTATCATGGGAGGCGCCTCCCTTTTCGTGGCATTAGCCACCCTGTTCCCTACTCCATTCCTGCAAGCCATCAGTGATCAAATGGGCCATGTGGAATGGAACGGATTGAGACATCACGATACGATCTTCCCGCTCTTCCTTTTTATCGCGGGAATCTCTTTTCCCTTCTCGCTTGAGAAGCAACGTGAACAGGGTAAGACAGAGAAACAGATCCTCCAAAAGATCATCCGCCGAGGCATCACACTCGTCTTCCTGGGATGTATCTATAACGGACTGCTCTCATTCGATTTCGCCAATCTCCGCTATGCCAGTGTCTTGGCCCGTATCGGTTTGGCATGGATGTTTGCCGCCCTGCTTTTCGTCAAATTCAATAAGCTGACCAGAGCGTGGATCGCTGCCGGAATCCTGATCGGTTATTGGCTGGCGATGGCCTTCATTCCCGTACCCGATGCCGGCAGTGCCGGACACTTCACGATCGAGGGCAACCTGGTTGGTTACATCGATCGCCTGTTCCTGCCGGGACGCCTGCATGAGGGATTTTTCGATCCGGAAGGTCTTTTCTCAACCATCCCAGCGATCGCAACAGCCATGTTCGGCATGTTTACCGGCGAGTTGATCAAGTCCAAAAAAGCGGGATTAACCGATAAGAAAAAGGTGCTTTACCTTGTTGCGGCAGGTTTCGCCCTGTTGGCGATTGGCCTGTTGTGGAGCCTCGTCTTCCCGATCAACAAGAAATTATGGTCCAGCTCATTTGTATGCGTTGTCGGTGCCTATTCCGTTTGGATGTTCGCCCTCTTCTTCTATATCGTCGACGTGGTCGGCCTTCGTGGATGGACCCTGTTCTTCAAGGTGATCGGCGTTAACTCCATTACGATCTACCTGGCACAGAGTTTCATCAACTTCTCCTTCACGTCCGACGCTCTATTTGGAGGTTTGATCCATCTGATGCCTGAACCGGCACAGCCTCTTTTCTCGTCCCTCGGCTATATCGCCGTCTGTTGGGGATTCCTTTATTTCCTATATAAGCAACGGATATTCCTGAAGGTCTAAAAAGAGACCCGGGAACTCATCAAAGCACCTAAAGATGAAAATCACAAAATTTTGGTTAACCTTAAATCTATTCATTTTCACGACTGGCGCCTCAGCGCAAGTCGTGAATCCCCATCTTGAATCCATCCAGATCGAGGGATACGTAGGCGAACGTATCCAGACCTGTATCGATAAACGAGTCAAAGGACAAGACGTGAATGAGCTGATCGAACCTTTTCGTCACCTGACCGAAGGGAACCGGTGGCAATCGGAGTTTTTCGGCAAGTGGCTATTGGGCGCCATCGCCTCCTATCGCTACAGCACCGACCAGGAACTGTTCAGGATCATCCAAAACAGCGTGGAAGACTTCATCCAGACCCAACATCCCGACGGCTACATTGGCAACTACAAGCCGGAAGACCGATTAACCAATTGGGATATCTGGGGACGCAAATATTCCGCATTAGCTCTCCTGGATTATTACCGATTGACCAACGACAAAAAGGCTCTCGAAGCAGCCCGGCGTTCGATAGACTGCCTTATGGATGAACTGGCAGAACATAATGTCGACATCGCCACCACAGGTAACTATTTAGGCATGGCCAGTTGTTCCATCCTTGAACCGGTCGTTTATCTCTACCGAGAGACACGAGATGACCGTTACCTGAATTTCGCTAAAGAGATCGTCAATGGTATGGAAAAAGCGGGAAGTTCAAGGCTGATCAGTCAGGCCCTGCAGGATGTTCCCGTTTCCCAACGTTCACCATTTCCAAAACAGTGGTGGTCGTTCGACAATGGGCAAAAGGCCTACGAGATGATGTCGTGCTACGAAGGCTTGATCGAACTGGGAAAAGAGCTGGACGATCCCCTGTTCCTGGAGGCCGCCAGAAAAACGGCGGACCATATCCTGAAAGAGGAGATCAACATCGCCGGTTCGGGTGCCGCTTTCGAATGCTGGTATGGCGGCAAGGCACTTCAAACCATCCCGGCCTATCATACCATGGAAACCTGTGTCACCTTCACCTGGATGCAATTTTGTGCCCGACTACTGAGAGAAACAGCCAATCCTCTCTATGCCGAAGAATTCGAGCGGACCATGTACAACGCTCTCATGGCCTCCATGAAGGACGATGGCACGCAAATCTCCAAATATAGTCCACTCGAGGGACGCCGCCAACCAGGCGAGAAACAATGCGGTATGCGTATCAACTGTTGCAACGCCAACGGCCCGAGAGGATTCGCGCTGATTCCATCCGTAGCCTATCAATCGGAAGAGGATCATCTTTTCGTGAATCTCTATTTGCCCTCAAAAGCGACCATTAAACTGGGCAACCGAAATAAGGTTACCTTGACATCGCATACCCAATATCCGCTTGATGGAAAAGTAGAACTAAAACTCGAGCCCCAGAAAAGCTCGATCTTTGCCCTTGCGCTCCGTATCCCATCATGGGCTGATGACAATTATGAGGTAAATGTCAACGGTGAACAGCAGAAAGCTCTTTGCCGAGGAAGCTACTTAACCATCAAACGCACCTGGAAAAAAGGTGACCTGGTCACGATAGACTTCAAACCTAAAGCACGGGTCATTGAACAAAACCATGCGCAAGCGGTCATCTATGGTCCATTAGTCTTCGCACGCGACACCCGCTTCCACGATGGCGATGTCGACGAATGCGCGATTATCCAATGCGACCGGCAAGGTTACGTTAATACCACGCCGGAAAGCGCTAGCGCCTCGTTTGCCTGGATTACCCTTAAGGTCCCTATGGTTTTAGGAACAGACCTGGAGAATGAAGAAAACAAGGCTGTCAAGATAAAAATATGGCTGCTGCAGCGTTATGCTGCGGCAGCCTTTTGTGTTATGATGCTATTGCGGGTGATTTTTTCATTTGTCCGTACCTGCGCCTTACGGCGGAAACTGAAACGCAATTTCTGCGAAATTGCTCTCAGTTTCAAGCCGCCTGCATGATAAAGTTTTTAGTTTATGTTGATAGATGATATTTATTTGCAAGTTTTTGAACTTAAAGTGCAGGCGGCTTTAGAACTTTTCAATTTGTCGGCTAACGGTTTAATCTTTTCTGCCGTCAGCAAACGGATTGCGCCGGTAAACGTCGTTTACCCCTGCGGCAAAAGCACCCATTTGGCTCTGCCCGCAGTGGGCGCCCCTTGTTGTACGAACTTTCTCATGTGGCT
>USAD01000150.1 GCA_900552415.1 uncultured Parabacteroides sp. | reverse complement strand
ACTGCAGTCCGATGCGGAAAGTACTCCAGTACTTTCCGGGAAGTACTGGAGTACCGACCGCACAGTACTGGGATTATCTCCGCTATTCTAAATACTCCATTACCCAGTCCTGAGACCAGGCAATCGCATTAATACATCAATAAGCTAAATGGAACAAGGGTAAACGGACGTGCTACCCCAGAATAAAAACGAAAGGAGGGCACGCTGCTCGCATGTCCTCCTCGTATAATAAAGCCGCACCGTAGATATGAACAAACTCCGTATGACAGGATTTGAGTGCTTTACCGCCTTTGTAATCCGCCGTGCTAAGCATATCCCCGAAGGGACGCGGCCCGCCATTAGCGATAAGAGCTATGTCTCGGAATTAGATAAAATTGATGAGTTTCCCAATCGAACAAGTGCGGCTTACTTTTCATTTTATCTATACCGCAAATATAGGTATTCTTTTTTAATCAGCAAAAATTCCCGACAAAAAATGAGGCTACAACAAGCAAATCTTACCACCTCATTGGCGCCCTCACCCGGCACTTTCCACACGTAATCCTTATCTTGAGAAAACGCTTTCCTGTCTTATGTCGGAAAGCGTTTCCAAAATCAGCATTCCGTTTCCGTATCTCGATTATTATCGCTAAGTTTGCTCCCGAAAGGGGTGCCATACTGTTAAGGGCTGAGATTATACCCTAGAACCTGATGCGGGTAATGCCGCCGTAGGAAACAACCATGGGCTTTCCCCCCTTTCATGTAAAGACATGAACGATAAATCAATCCTTCGTTATCCAACCGCACTGACCATTGCCGGTTCGGACAGTGGCGGTGGCGCGGGCATTCAAGCGGACCTGAAGACCTTCTCCGCAATTGGTGTCTTCGGGACCAGTGCCATCACGGCTATTACGGCCCAAAACACGCTTGGCGTAAGAAGTATACAGGCGGTCTCTCCCGAGATCTTGCGCGATCAGATCGAGGCGGTGTTCGACGATTTCACGATCGACGCGGTCAAGATCGGCATGCTCCACGACACGGCAATCATCGATACGGTCGCCAACACCCTGCGGGCACGGCAACCACGTGTAATCATCCTTGATCCGGTCATGATCTCCACCAGCGGGAGCAAGCTACTGAAGGACGAAGCGATCGAAGCCCTGATCGAACGGCTCTTTCCATTGGCGACCCTCCTGACACCCAACGTGCATGAGGCGGAATACCTGGCACAATGTCGCATAAACGGAGTTGACGATATCGAACAGGCGGCCACACGGCTCCTCTCCCTCGGTTGTCCGGCGGTCTTGATGAAAGGTGGCCATCTGGCAGGCGAAAAGAACGATTGGCTCTTCCGGCAGGACGAGGAAACGCTTCGCTTTACGGCGCCTGACATTCCAACCCGCAACACGCATGGGACAGGCTGTACGCTCTCGTCGGCCATCGCCGCCTACATGGCATTAGGCGAATCGCTCGAGACGGCCATCGCCCTGGCAAAGCAATATGTCACAAGCGCTCTCAAAGCCGGAGCCGACGTTATCGCCGGACATGGGCACGGTCCAATGAACCATTTTTTCCAACCTGTCCCCTTACGGGCAATACAGCAAGATGAGCCATGAAACTGATCGTGATCACCACACCAACCTTCTTCGAGGGTGAGGCCGAAGCGCTCAATCTTCTTCTTGAGGCTGGTGTAGACCGGATACATGTCCGTAAGCCGGATAGCGAGCGACACACGTTCGAGGCCTTGATCCAGGCGATCCGTCCTGAATACCTCGACCGGATCACCTTACACGATCATCACATGATCGCTATCGAGATGGGACTTGGCGGCATTCACCTGAACCGGAGAAATCCCGTAGCGCCTGCCGGTTTCAATGGGTTGGTCAGCCGATCCTGCCATTCATTGGAAGAATTGGCCCAACATAAGCAGACAAGCGACTATCTTTTCCTGAGCCCGATATTCGACAGCCTCTCCAAGGTTGGATACAAAAGCCAATTCTCGCTCGACACGCTGGATAAGGCTTCCCGACAAGGGATCATAGACGAAAAGGTAATCGCCCTGGGCGGCCTTTCTAGACAGACGATCCCGACGATCCGAACGATTCCATTCGGAGGCTATGCCCTGTTGGGCGCCATCTGGGGGAAAACGCCGGAAACCCTCTCGAAGGACGAATTATTAAGACGATATAAATCCATTCAAGATGAGACACGAGACAATATATCCTGATTTCTCGGGCGGCAAAAGGTTGATGTTCATCACCAACCCATCGCCCAAGCAGACCATCGAGGCACAAGTCGCCCAAGTAATCCAGGGCGGAGGCACCTGGATCCAATTACGTATGAAAGAAGGGACAGATCTTTCCCTGACCCAAAAGGTGGTACAGCTTTGCGAAAAGGCGCAACCCCAAGTGGACTTATGTATTGACGACGATATACGTTGCGCGCTTCAAGTCGGCGCGACCGCCGTTCATCTCGGGAAAAAAGACATGCCCGTCCTTTGGGCTCACGAGATGGCAAAAGGCCTTGAAGCGGCAAGCCGTCCCCTTCTTGTAGGCGCCACGGCCAACACCTTCCGTGATATCCAGTGGGCTGTCTCGCAAGGTGCCTCCTACATCGGCTTAGGGCCATTCCGTTTCACGGAGACCAAAAAGAAACTGAGCCCGATCCTTGGCCTTGAAGGCTACAAGCGAATCATCGAGCAATGCGAACAAGCGGGTATACGAATCCCGATTTTTGCTATTGGCGGAATCACGATCGACGACGTACCAAGCCTGATGCGGACCGGCGTGACCGGTATCGCCATCTCTGGCGCGATCATCAATGCCGAGGATCCCGTCAAGACAACCCAACAATTCATTGAAACCATTAATAGCTATAAAATATGAGTAACAAGAACAATATGCGAATAAGCTACCCGTCGTCCGAGAAGATCTACGTCGAAGGCGAGATCAACAAGGTCAAGGTCGGCATGCGAAAGATCAAGCTTCTCGACACGGTAACTCTCGACAAGAATGGAGAAAAAGTGTTCAAGAAGAACAACCCGGTGGTGGTCTACGACACCAGCGGTCCCTACTCTGATCCCAAGATCCAGATCAACATCAACGAGGGACTGCCCCGCCTGCGTGAGGAATGGTATTCCAAACGGAAAGACCTCATCCAGCTCGATGGCCTGACCTCGCAATACGGTCGGGAACGCCTGGCAAATCCTGAGCTCGACGCAATCCGTTTCCCCAAGCAACACCTGCCCTACAAGGCAAAAGCGGGCAAGAACATCACACAGATGTATTATGCCAAGAAACGGATCATCACGCCCGAGATGGAGTATGTCGCCATCCGCGAGAACCAACAAATTGAGGCCATGGGCGTCAAATCCTATATCACGCCCGACTTCGTCCGCAAGGAGGTCGCAGCCGGACGGGCCATCATCCCGGCAAACATCAATCACCCGGAGGCCGAACCGATGATCATCGGCAAACGCTTCCTGGTGAAGATCAATACGAATATCGGAAACTCCGCTCTCTCATCGGGCATCAGTGAAGAGATCGAGAAAGCGGTCTGGAGTTGCAAATGGGGAGGCGATACCCTGATGGATCTCTCAACCGGCGACAACATCCATGAAACTCGCGAATGGATCATCCGCAATTGCCCGGTTCCAGTCGGTACGGTGCCCATCTACCAGACACTCGAGAAAGTCGACGGACGTGTAGAGGAATTAAGCTGGGAGCTTTACCGTGATACACTTATCGAACAGGCCGAGCAAGGCGTCGATTATTTCACGATCCATGCCGGATTACTCAAAGAGCATGCGGGATTAGCGCAAAACCGGTTGACAGGCATTGTCTCACGCGGCGGATCAATCATGGCCAAATGGATGGAGATCCACAACGAGCAAAACTTCCTCTATACCCATTTCGCTGAGATCTGCGAGATCTTGAAGGAATACGATGTCGCCGTTTCTATTGGTGACGGCTTGCGACCCGGCTCAATTTATGACGCGAACGACGCGGCACAATTCGCCGAGCTACACACGTTGGGAGAACTGACAAAGGTCGCTTGGGATCAATTCGTGCAAGTTATCATAGAAGGTCCAGGCCACGTGCCCATGAACAAGATCCATGAGAATATGAAAGAGCAAGTCTACGCTTGCCATGGCGCACCTTTCTATACCCTGGGCCCGCTCACGACCGATATCGCTCCGGGATACGATCACATTACCTCGGCTATCGGAGCCGCCCAAATCGCTTGGCAAGGTACGGCCATGATCTGTTATGTTACGCCGAAAGAGCACCTTGGCCTTCCCAATAAAGAGGATGTTCGCAACGGTGTCGTCGCTTACAAGATCGCCGCTCATGCGGCCGACCTGGCGAAAGGTCATCCAGGAGCCCAAGTCCGCGACAACGCATTGAGTAAAGCCCGTTTCGACTTCCGCTGGAAAGACCAGTTCAACCTTTCGCTCGATCCGGAACGTGCCCTGCAATATTATAAGGAAAGTTCTGTCAATGACGGGGAATACTGTACCATGTGCGGTCCTAACTTCTGTGCTATGCGATTGAGCAAAGAGTTAAGGAACAAGGAGAAATGTAAGGATTAAGACAAAAAGAAAGCCGCCGTCCTCTTATATCGATGGTCCAATATCACTAAACCATCAATTCCGCGGACGGCGGCTTTTCTATTTTATCATAAGGATCGCACGAGCCTTAAACGGGCACGTGCGTCCTCTCACCCATAAATCAATGGAACAACATCTCTGCCTTAATCGGCGTAAACTCTTTCGCGTCAGCCTTGCGGAGCTTCACGCTTCCATCGTTCCAATTTGAAGGCCAACCACCGATGATATGTCCCAGGAAGACCACCTTAATCTCATGCAAGCCCTTCGCCAAAGCGGCAGAAGTATCGTGACGAGAGAAACGCTTTACCTCACCACTATTATTGATCAACAGCTTGCCATCGATCCAAACCTCCTCATTATCTGAAGAGATGAAATAAACGCCATCCTCCGGGATCTCAACATAACCAGTAGCGACCGCGGCATACTGCTTCACACCACGCATAGACTCATCTGTCTTCACATAGCTGGTCAAAGCACGCAATTCCTTGCAAGGCGCGCTCGTCCAAGACTTCGCGTTAGCCAATTGATCCACATTCAAGTACATGCCATCCGTAACCTCCATCTTCAAACCAGGAGTCTTGCTCTTGACCTCCTTTGCGGGAGCCAAAGCCTGTTTCTCAACCGTAATTACACGTGGTTTGCTCATCTTACCAGAAGGCAATACAGAAGCGATCTTCAATGTTGTTGTCTCTGTTACCTCTATCGGATTCGTATAAGCGGTTGAATTAAGAGTAGGCTCAGAACCATCAAGCGTATAAACCATCTTAACTGGTCGAGTTGTCTTGAACGTCAAAGTCGCCTTATCCGTAAACGCCACAAAATTGCAAGAGCCCTCTGGCTGCTCAGGTTGCGGAATATGATAATTGATGCCATGACCATCCAAACGAACCAAAGCATTTTCAATACGACGCTCAAAGTCCTTATAATCCTTCCGGTCAAGCGGAGTCCAGGCGATCTCAGACAAAGCCAAGATACGCGGATAAATACGATACTCCATCAAATCGGTATTATACATATATTCGCTCCAGATATTACATTGTACACCTTTCACAAAATCAGCTTTACCAATCTGAGCCAAAGTATCCGGAACCGGATTATAGCTATAAGTTTTCTCCAAAGTCGTATAACCGCCAATAGCGACCGGCTCAATCTTCGAGTCTCCCTGATATTGATCTAAATACATACCATTCGCACCTGGTGTCATAATTACATCATGACTCATACTAGCGGCAGCGATACCGCCAGCCTCACCACGCCAAGACATTACAGTAGCGCTCGGAGCCAAACCACCCTCAAGGATCTCATCCCATCCGATCATTTTCTTACCATAAGAAGCGACTACCTTCTCCATCCGTTGCACGAAATAGCTTTGCAGCTTCTCCTCTGCCGTATGGTTCTTATCAGCCTTCAAACCCTCCTTACGGATACGAGCCTGACAAAGCGGACAATTCTTCCAACTTACTTTCGGACACTCATCACCACCGATATGGAAATACTCGCCCGGGAACAAAGGCGCAACCTCAGCGATAACATCAGCCAAGAACTCGAACGGCTCTTCCTTGCCAGCACACATCACGATATCCTCAACGCCCCAGATCACCCGGGGAACACCCGGTTGTCCCTTACAAGACAATTCAGGATAAGCGGCAATAGCGGCCATCTCATGTCCAGGAAGCTCAATCTCGGGAACGATCGTAATGAAACGATCCGCAGCGTATTTCACGATCTCCTTAACCTGCTCTTGCGTATAATAGCCACCATATTCTGTTCCCTCGCCATCAATTCGCTTAGAACCGATCTCTGTCAATTTCGGATATTTCTTGATCTCGATTCGCCAACCTTGATCATCAGTCAAGTGCCAATGCATACGGTTAATCTTGAACAATGCCAACACATCCAGTTGCTTCTTTATGTTCTCTACCGGAATGAAATGGCGGCAAGCGTCCAACATGATACCACGATAGCCAAAACGAGGTTCATCCTTGATTGAAACAGCGGGCGCTTTCCAAGCGATACCATTCACCACCGTAGGGCTTTCAATCTCAGCCGGAAGCAGTTGCAAGAAAGACTGCATTCCATAAAACAGACCTTGCGCAGTCTTGGCCTTTACGACAACATTCTTGGAATCCACATCCAACAAATACCCCTCATCTCCCATCTCCAAAGAAGAGTCGATCAACAAAGAGATTCCCGCGGAAGGTTTCTCTTCAGCAACCGACACATTATAACCAGTCGCCTGGTTCAACTTTGAAGCAAAAAACTCGCCCACTACTTTTGCCTCGGGCGAAGAGGCATAGATCTTTGTACTTGTGCCGAGTTTAAAAGCACCCTCTTTTTGTTGTAGACTTACTGGCGCAGGAATAATATTAATCCCCTGATTGTAGGATTTTACCTCTTCGGCGGATCCTCCACAGGAAGACAAAACCGCCAATGACAAGCCCACGGCGCAAAATGAAACTAAGAGCTTTCTCATATAAAACTAATTATTTTAGATTGTGAAAAAAAACAGGAAGCGGACAGGGATCCGCTTCCTTATTATTATTATAAAACTTAC
>USAD01000149.1 GCA_900552415.1 uncultured Parabacteroides sp. | reverse complement strand
GGTTGCGCTTTTATACCTTTATTATATAAGACGCGCAGCAATCCGGTCGTGAAGGTGGTCTTCCCGCTGCCGGATGTGGCGGCGCCAATCAGAAAATGTCTCTTCATTCGAACTCTCCTAATGATTTTTAGGCAAAGGTAAAGGTATTCCACGGAAATCCCTACCTTCGCGTTATCATATTATTTGGAATGGATTTCATGGAGACAACGCGAAAAGGAAGAATCGTCGTGGCCGGGATCGGACCGGGCGATGTATCGGATATAACACCTGCTGTCCGGGAGGCTATCCAGGAGAGCGACGTGATCATTGGTTATAAATATTATTTCCAGTTCATCACTCCATTGCTGCGTGAGGGCACCCAGTGCGTAGATACCGGTATGAAACGGGAAAGGGCTCGGGCGGAACAGGCTTTCGAATTCGCGGAGGCGGGTAAGGCTGTTTGCGTGATCAGCTCTGGTGATTCTGGCATTTATGGGATGCGGCGTGAACGTGGAAGCGACATGGAAGTTCGTGTCCTGCCGGGTATCAGCGCTTTCCAGAAGGCGGCTTCCCTGTTAGGCGCCCCGATCGGGCATGATCTTTGTATCATTTCCCTTTCTGACTTGATGACGCCTTGGGAGCGAATCGAGAAACGGATCTTCGCCGCAGCTGTTGGCGATTTCATCACCGCTGTTTATAATCCGAAAAGTGAGGGACGTTATTGGCAACTCTATCGTTTGAAGGAGATCTTCTTGAAGGAGCGTTCTCCACAGACACCAGTTGGATTTGTCCGTCAGGCCGGACGTGAGGAGCAGACGATCCAAGTCACTACTTTGGAGGCTTTCGATCCGGAGATGATCGATATGTTCACGATCGTGATCATTGGAAACTCACAGACCTTCATAGATCAGGAGGGTAAGATGGTGACGCCGCGCGGCTATTATCGGGAAACGGATGAAGCGGGTGCCAAGATCGGGCAGGAGATTATGATCCGAAGCTTCCGGACGATCGAGCGTGAGTTACGGAATCCGAATATTCCATTGGACAGGAAGTGGGCCTTGTTGCACGCTATTCATACGACAGCCGATTTTGAGATGGAATCGATCTTATGGACCGATCCGGGTGCCGTGGCCGAGATGTATCGTCGTCTGACTGAAGGTGAGACCCGGGTGATCGTGACGGATGTAACGATGGCCGCCGCCGGCATTCGGAAGGGTGCTTTGGAACGGATGGGCATTGAGGTGAAATGTTATCTGCATGATGATCGGGTAGCGGCTTTAGCGGCCGAGAAAGGCATTACCCGCACTCAAGCGGGAATTCGTCTGGCAGTAGCGGAACATCCTGACGCGTTATTTGTTTTCGGTAATGCTCCGACTGCCTTGATGGAGTTATGTGACTTGATGCGGAAGGGAAAGGCGAAACCTTCAGGAGTCGTGGCCGCTCCGGTCGGGTTTGTTCATGTTTGCGAGAGTAAGCATCAGGTAAAAGTATTTAAGGAGGTGCCAAAGATTATCGTTGAAGGACGTAAAGGTGGCAGTAACTTGGCGGCGACGTTAGTCAATGCTGTACTCTGTTTCAACGATGCTGAACAATTAAAACCGGGAAGGGATGTTTGATCGTCGGATGCGGTTTACGGTAATCGGGATGAGTGACGAGCAGGCTCCGCATTGGAGTCCTGAGGTCCTGGATTTGATTGTCCACCATCGGGTTTTCTCGGGTGGTAAGCGGCATCATGCGATCGTGGCCTCTCTTTTACCTGAGGGAAGTCGTTGGATCGATATCACGGTGCCGCTCCAGCCGGTGTTTGAGTCTTATTTGGCGGAAGAGGAGATCTTGGTGTTCGCTTCGGGTGATCCCCTGTTCTTCGGATTCGCCAACACGTTACGCCGGGAGTTCCCCAATGCGGAGATTCGGGTTTATCCCTATTTCAACTCGTTACAATTGTTAGCGCATCGTTTGTTATTGCCTTATCATGAGATGCGGATGGTTTCGTTGACGGGCCGTCCGTGGGATCGTTTTGACCAGGCGTTGATCGAAGGTGAAGCGATGATCGGCCTGTTGACAGATCGGCAGAAAAGTCCCGATCAGATTGCCCGACGGATGCTCGACTATGGTTATGATAATTACCGGATGTCGGTGGGTGAGGCGTTAGGTAATCGGCCGGATGAGCGAGTTCGTACGCTTTCGCTTCAAGAGGCTGCGACCTGCGAGTTTCGTTTCCCGAATTGCGTTATCTTGGAGCGGACGGAAGTAAGACCACGATTATTTGGTATTCCTGAGTCAGCGTTTGATCTGCTTGACGGGCGGGTGAATATGATCACGAAGATGCCGGTGCGATTGGTCTCATTGAGTTTACTCGATTTGCGGAGACGACGTGTCTTTTGGGACGTTGGTTTCTGTACCGGATCAGTCTCGATTGAGGCGAAAACACAGTTTCCCCATTTGCGGATTACGGCCTTCGAACGGCGTGAGTCCTGCGCGGGGATTATCGAGCGGAATTGTCGTCGGTTTGGTACGCCGGGCATTGAGGCGGTCATTGGTGATTTCATGGCGCTCGATTTGTCTGCTTATCCACGGCCTGACGCGGTTTTTATCGGCGGGCATGGTGGCCAGCTGGAGGCGATGTTGCGACGGATTGGAGATTATCTTTCCCCAGAGGGAACGATCGTTTTCAATTCTGTCTCTGAAGAGAGTGAGAAGAGGTTTTTAGAAGGCATTGCGGCGATCGGACGACCGTTGCGTAATCGGATTCGATTGGTGGTCGATGCCCATAATCCAATAGAAATATTACAAGCATGAGTGAGAATAAGACAGCGATATTGGTGGTATCGGAAGCTGGCCTCCCAGTGGCACGGCTTTATCAGCGGGAATTGGGCGACGCCGTGATTTATGCCACAAGTGAGTGGAATGGTTGCGAGCGAATCGCCTCGCATAAGGATTTCCTGGAGGCCCATTTCGCGGAGTTGGCCCGGGTGATTTTTATCGGGGCATTGGGCATTTGCGTGCGGAGTATCGCCGGGTGTATCAAGGATAAATATCATGACCCGGCGGTGGTCTGTGTGGACAGTACGGGGCGACAGGTAATCCCGGTTATCTCTGGACATGTGGGCGGAGCGAATGATTTGGCCCGTCAGTTGGCGGCTATCTCGGGTGGTGAGGCGATCATCACGACCCAGAGCGATAACCAGTCGCTTTGGCCACTCGATACGTTGGCCCGGCAATGGGGCTGGCGAACGGAAGAGACGCCTGCCTCGATGAACCAGAAGATATTCGCTTTTGTCAACGGGAAGCCGACCGCTTTGTTACTCGAGATCCGGGATGCGGGCACCGATTATCTGGAGCGAACGTTGCCGGCCCATGTACAGATCTTCTATCATTTCGATGAGATCCCATTGGCGGACTTCGAGCTGTTGATCGCCGTGACGCCTTGGATTCATGAATCAACTGTCCCGACACTTTATTATCGACCGGCGGTCTTGAATTTGGGAATCGGTTGCCGGAAGGCTTGCGATCCGGAGGGCATCTCCGAGGAGATCGATCATACGTTGCTTGGTCGTGGTTTGTCGCCGCTTTCGATTCGTCGGATCCTGACTATCGAGTTGAAGCAGGAGGAGCTGTTGCTTGCTGATCTGTTGGCTCGTCATCCGGGAGCGGAACGGGTCATCTATAAGAAGGAGGATCTGGAGGGGATCCAAGTTCCCAATCCGTCGGAGAAGGCTTTCGCTGCGACCGGGCTTTACGGTGTGGCTGAGGCTTGTTGCCTGAGAGCGGCTGAAGGGGGCGACCTGCTGATCGAGAAACAGAAGGGTTGCTTGAAGGAGGGTGCCCATTTCACATTCGCCCTTTCGATCGACGGGGCAGCGGAGCGCAAGGGGCACATCGAGATCGTCGGTGCGGGGCCGGGAGATCCGGAGCTGGTCTCCGTGCGTGGCAAGCGTTTCCTGGAGCGGGCGGATCTGATCCTTTATGCCGGTAGTCTCGTGCCGCGTGAGTTGACCTTCTACGCCAAGAAGGGTGCTGTAGTGCGCAACTCGGCTAGCCTGACACTCGAGGAGCAGTTCGAGCTGATGAAATCGTTCTATGATAAGGGACTGTTGGTAGTGCGTCTCCATACGGGCGATCCCTGCATCTATGGCGCTATACAGGAGCAGATGGCTTTCTTTGACCGTTACGGGATGAGTTATCACATCACGCCGGGCATCTCGTCGTTCCAGGCTGCGGCTGCGGCGTTGCGCTCGCAGTTTACCATCCCTGAGAAGGTACAGACCATCATCCTGACCCGTGGGGAGGGGCGTACGCCGATGCCGGAGCGTGAGCAGCTGCATAAGCTGGCCCAGTCGCGCAGCACGATGTGCATCTATTTGAGTGCGGCGATCGTCGAGCAGGTACAGGCGGAACTTTTGCAGGCTTATCCGCCGGAAACGCCGGTGGCCGCTTGCTATAAGCTGACCTGGAAAGAGGAGAAGATCTACCGGGGCGAGCTGAAGGATCTGGCCAAGCTGGTACGCGAGAACAATCTGACCTTGACGACCCTCTTGGTGGTTGGCGATGCGATCGACAACCGTCAGGGCTTGTCGCGGCTCTATTCACACGAGTTTAAACATCTTTTCCGCCCATGATCCTGATCTTTGGCGGAACGACAGAGGGGCGGCTGGCGGTTGAGACACTCGACGAGGCCGGCGCGCCCTATTTTTATTCCACGCGGGGCGAGGCGCAGGCCATTACTTGCCGGCATGGGCAGCGGATTACGGGTGCGCTCGACGGGGTGGCGATGGCGGCTTTTTGCCGGGAGAAGGAGATCCGGTTGCTGGTCGACGCGGCGCATCCTTTCGCCGAGCGGTTGCGGCAGACAATTGCCGGGGTGGCCCGCCGGTTGGGGATTCCGGTTATCCGGCTCGAGCGGCAATATCCGGAGCGGGCGGCCGATATTCATTGGTGCGATTCGTTCGACGAGGCGATTCGTCGGTTGGAGGCGGATGGCGTCGGTCGGCTGTTGGCGCTGACGGGCGTTCAGACGATCGGTAAGCTGGCGTCCTATTGGTCGCGGCACGAGACCTACTTCCGGGTGCTCGATCGTTCGGAGTCGGTCGAGTTGGCCTTGCGGCAGGGTTTCCCGAGGGAACGGTTATGCTTTTATCACGACGATGCGGCGGACGAGGCATTGTTCGAGGCCCTGCGGCCGGAGGCGATCCTCACGAAGGAGAGCGGCGAGAGTGGAGGCTTCCCGCAAAAGGTGGCGGCGGCCCGCCGGTTGGGCATCGCGGTTTATGCCGTTTGCAGGCCCGCCTTGCCGGAGGGATTCGTGGTGGTCACGGGGCGGCATGGGCTCCGGCGTGAGGTGGAGCGGCTGTTGCCCGGCTTCTATCCGTTGCGCACGGGGCTGACGACCGGCACTTGCGCTACGGTGGCGGCGGTGGCGGCTCTGGCCCGTCTGCTCTCCGCCTCGGCGGTGGTCGATGAGGCGGCGGTGACCTTGCCGGATGGCGAGCGGCTGCTGGTGCCCATCGCCAGTCTTGAGAATATTGGAGAGGAAGCGATCGCCACGGTGCGCAAGGACGCGGGCGATGATCCCGACGTGACGGATGGAGCGGCGATCGTGGCGACCGTTAGTTGGTTACCCGCCGGGGCAGCGAATCGGATCGAGATCGCCGGTGGTGTAGGCGTAGGTCGGGTGACGCTCCCCGGATTGGGGATTGCGGTGGGCGAGGCGGCGATCAACGCGACCCCGCGGCGGATGATCCTCGAGAACCTGGAGCGGGCGCTCCGGAAGGCTTATGGCGACCGCTGGCCCGGCGTGCGGGTCGTGATCTCGGTGCCCGAAGGTGCCGAGCTGGCGAAGCGCACTTTCAATCCTCGCCTGGGTATCGTCGGGGGCATCTCGATCCTCGGCACCTCGGGCATCGTGAAGCCCTTCTCGTCGGAGGCTTTCGTCAATTCCATCCGCAAGGAGATGGGGGTCGCCATCGCCTCGGGCACGTCGGCGGTGGTGATCAACTCGGGTGCCAAGAGCGAGCGTTTCTTGCGGGCCTATTTCCCTGAGTTGCCCGCGCAGGCATTCGTGCAATATGGCAATTTTATTGGCGAGACAATCCAGGTGGCGGCCGAGGCGGGCGCGACCGACCTGCGTTTGGGCATCATGCTGGGCAAGGCGGTCAAGCTGGCCGAGGGGCATCTGGATACGCACAGCCACAAGGTGGTCTTCAACCGCGATTACCTGACGCGGCTCGCCACGGAGGCGGGTTGCTCGCCAGCGGCGATTGACCTGATCGGGCGGATGACCTTGGCCCGCGAGTTGTGGGAGGGCCTCTCGGCCGACGATAGCGGCCGTTTCTTCACCCGCCTGCTCGACGATTGCCTGGCGGTTTGTGCCCCGCTTTTCCCCGGCAAATTGACGATCCTCTTGATTGACGACGCGGGGAGCGTGCGCTATCAGGTGTTAAGTCGCTAAGCGGGGCGTTGAAATTGTCTATGAGGTTTTGATAGCATATAATTCCAAGAGGCGAGCTACGACTTCTTTTTCCCCGAGATCTGCCGGAAAACCGTATGCGGTGCGGACGGCACGGTCGTTGTCGCGATGGGCACGGCGCAACTCGGGTGGCATGGTCGTGCGATCGTATAGATCTGCGAGCGAGGAATCCGGATAGAGCTCACGGGCGGCGAGAATTTGCCGGGCGGTGGATTCTATTTTCTCGTGTTGCGAGTCGATGGGCTCCGGCCAAGGGAAGTTGTTGTAGACAATCTCCTTGCTATAGCGGTAATCACTCTTCAACCTTCCCGCCACGGTACGCATCCAGGCCATGTGGACATCACTGGTCAGGATGCCGAAATGATAGAGGGTGGCGGAGGGGATGATGAGAACGAGATTACTGGCCATATTCTCGTGCGACATGAATCCGATCGGGATATAATCCCTGTTCTCTGACGAAGTACTTGGAATCAACAGATAATTTGTTTTCGGCATATTCTCTACATGGAAACGAGTCGGCCTATCGGCCAGTTTTACGGTTCCTTCGCTTTTGCTTGCCAAGCGAAGTTGCCTGACGGCTTCCACACGTTTCAGGCAGTGCGGCATTCTGCGTAATTCGGCAGGCGAGCAATCTCCCAGCCACAAGCAATAGCGCGGTTGTCGGTTGATGAACTCCTGTGCGCCATACCATGGGTGGAAATAGCGAACAGCATCAGGTTCTAGTTTGATGAAATCGTGC
>USAD01000148.1 GCA_900552415.1 uncultured Parabacteroides sp. | reverse complement strand
AACCGCGTATACAAATAAGAGGGGCAATTATAGATGATAAAATCATAAGCGCTCGTGACCATAAAGAAGTCACACGTATATTGCATACGAGCCACACTGTTCTCCAACAGATGGACATAATCATAATGCTCCTCCTTCAAACGCTCATAATCAGCAGTCGAGACAATTCCCTGATCATACAACTGCGTCAACGACTTCTCAATATAACTCTTATATGAGGGTGTTAACTTCAAATAAAACTTATTCTGGTAATCACGCTGGAATTCCTCTATCTTCTCCGCCTGGATATCCTTGTTCAATCGATAATAAGGACGGAACGCCTTTAACACACTGTCCTTCTCTATCTTGATTTCCTCATCCGTCTTGTAGATCGGGAAATCAGAAGGCGCTGTCAGCAAACCATACTTCCAAGGTTTACCCTCATAAAACTGATAACGGAATTTTCCCTCACGAGGGAAAAAATAGGCGATAAACAACGCCGCTATGATAAAATAGGCGGCAGACGGGATATGGTAATTATTCAATTTCATGCTGCTAATCCGTTTATGGGCCGAAATGTACGAAAAGTTTACGTAAAGAGAAAAAAAAGGCCTAATTTTGCGCCCATTATACATCTTAGATAAAGTAATCAAGAATTATGTCTGAAAGAAAAGTAAGAGTTCGTTTCGCTCCCAGCCCAACGGGAGCGTTGCATATTGGCGGAGTCCGTACGGCATTGTATAACTACCTGTTCGCCAAGCAACATGGTGGAGATTTGATTTTACGTATCGAGGATACCGACTCTCAACGTTTCGTGCCCGGCGCCGAGGATTACATCATTGAGGCACTCACTTGGCTGGGTATCCGGTTCGACGAGGGCGTCGGCTTCGGAGGCAACTACGGTCCTTACCGCCAAAGCGAACGCCGCGATATCTATAAGAAATATGTCAACCAACTCCTGGAATCCGGTCATGCCTACATCGCGTTCGATACGCCGGCTGAGCTGGAGGAAAAACGTAAGACAATTCCTAACTTCCAATACGACGCGTCGACTCGTCAGCAAATGCGTAACTCTTTGACCCTGTCTAAAGAGGAGGTCGACCAACTGATCGCCGACGGCCATCAATATGTCGTACGGGCCAAGATCGAGCCGAATGAGAATATTCACGTGAACGACCTGATCCGTGGTGAGGTCGTCATCAACTCATCCATCCTTGATGATAAGGTCCTGTACAAATCAGCAGACCAACTGCCGACTTACCATTTGGCAAATATCGTCGACGACCATCTGATGGAGGTTACACACGTTATCCGTGGTGAGGAGTGGTTACCGAGCGCGCCATTGCACGTGCTGCTCTATCGTTTCTTCGGTTGGGAAGAGACAATGCCTCGTTTCGCTCACCTCTCCTTGTTACTGAAGCCGGAAGGCAACGGCAAGCTGAGCAAGCGCGACGGCGACCGTCTGGGCTTCCCTGTCTTCCCGCTCGAATGGCATGATCCCAAAACGGGAGATGTCTCTTCGGGTTATCGCGAGAGCGGTTATTTCCCCGAGGCGGTTGTCAACTTCCTCGCCCTTTTGGGTTGGAACCCAGGTAATGACCAGGAGGTCATGAGCATGGACGACCTAATCCGTCTCTTCGACCTGTCTCGTTGTGGCAAGAGCGGAGCCCGTTTCGATTATGAGAAGGGCAAATGGTTCAACCATCACTACCTGCAAGAGAAGAGCAATTCCGAAATCGCGGACCTGTTCTTACCGATTGTTGAGAGCCACGGTATCCAGACCACCCACAAGTATGTCGAGAAGGTTGTCGGCATGATGAAGAGCCGTGTCAACTTCGTCAAGGAGTTGTGGGATCTCTGCTCTTTCTTCTTCATCGCTCCGGAGACTTACGACGAGAAGACACGCAAGAAACGTTGGAAAGAGGACTCGGCTGCCCAATTGACGGAGTTCATCGAGCAATTGCGCAAGCGTGAGCCGTTCGACGTGGAAGGTACGGAAAACGAGTGCAAAGCATGGATCGAGAGCAAAGGCTATCATTTAGGTAATATCATGAACGCCGCTCGTCTTGCCTTAGTTGGCGAGGGTAAAGGACCCGGCATTTTCGATATCACAGAAGCACTGGGCAAAGAGGAGTCCATCCGCCGTATCCAACGGGCGATCGAGATCCTGAAATAAGCCGAAAGAACGTGATCATGTACAGTATCGCTATACATATTTATGCGTTGATCATCGAGTTGATCGCTCCTTTCCACAAGAAAGCGAGGTTGATGCGCCTGGGACAATGGCGCACCAACTCGATTCTTCGCGAGAAGATCGACCGCAATGCCCGTTATATCTGGTTCCATGCCTCATCGCTGGGAGAGTTTGAGCAAGGCCGACCGATGATTGAGCGGATCAAGGCACAGCATCCGGAATACAAGATACTGCTCACCTTCTTCTCGCCCTCCGGCTATGAAGTTCGGAAGAACTATGAGGGAGCCGACGTGATCTGTTACCTGCCGTTCGATACGCCTTGGCGTGTCCATAAGTTCTTGAGACTGGCTAATCCGGCGATTGCCGTCTTTATTAAATATGAGTTCTGGGGTAATTATCTCCATGAGTTATACAAACGAGGTATCCCGACTTATATTATCTCAGCCATTTTCCGGCCCGACCAGCTGTTCTTCCAATGGTATGGCAAGCCTTACCGAAAGATGCTTCATTATTTTACCCACCTTTTCGTCCAGGACGAACGATCGGTAAAATTGCTGGCGGAATTTGGGATCAAGAATGTCACCCTTACGGGCGATACTCGTTTCGACCGGGTACTTGAGGTACGGGCTAAGGCTCGTGAGCTGCCGACTGTGGAAAGCTTCACGAACGACGGGAAAGGAAGACGAGTACTCGTGGCAGGCAGTTCCTGGCCACAGGATGAGACGCACCTTATCCCCTATTTCAACGAGCATCCGGAACTGAAGCTGATCATTGCCCCGCATGAGATCCACCGTGAGCACTTGATGGCGATCGAGGCGATGCTGAAACGACCGTTCGTCCGCCTGTCGGAGGCACACGACAAGAACCTGGCCGACTATGACTGCCTGATCGTGGATAGTTTTGGCCTGCTCTCATCGATCTACCGTTATGGGCAAATAGCCTATATCGGCGGAGGTTTTGGTGTCGGCATCCATAATACGCTCGAGGCGGCCGTTTATGGCATCCCGGTTATTTTCGGTCCCAATTACAAGAAATTCAAGGAGGCAAAAGACCTGATCGCCGTCGGTGGCGGCTTCTCCGTATCAAATGGAGAGGAACTCCGGCAACGGTTCGACCTGTTGCTGACAGATGAGCAGGCCTTAGTACAGGCCGGGAAAGCGGCCGGTGACTTGGTTAGCCAAAATGCCGGAGCGACTGATGTCGCCTTGAAAATGATCCTGAAAGCATAACCGCATGGCAGGACTTTATATTCATGTTCCCTTCTGCGCGAGGCGATGCGTCTATTGTGATTTCTATTCCAATACCGACCGCTCGCTGGTAGCGCCCTACATAGAAGCGCTAATCCGCGAGATGGAACTGAGGGAAGATTACTTGAACGGCGAGGCCATCGAGACCATCTATCTCGGTGGCGGAACGCCCTCGCTCCTGCGAGAGGCCGATCTCGATCGCCTGTTCAAGGCAATCGACCGTCTATATGGATTAGGAGATGCCAAGGAGATCACGATAGAAGGCAATCCCGACGACCTGCATCCCGACTATGTCGGCCAACTGAAGCACCTGCCGATAAATCGTATCAGCATGGGCATCCAAAGTTTCCACGACGACGACCTGCGCCTGTTGAACCGACGGCATTCCGCCCAACAAGCCATTGAGGCAGTCGAGAACTGCGTCAAAGCCGGACTGGAAAACATCAGTATCGATTTAATCTATGGCCTGCCGGGACAAACACCCGAACGCTGGGCTAAAAACCTGGACACGGCAATCAGTCTCCAAGTTCCCCATCTCTCCGCCTATCACCTGACTTACGAAAAAGGAACACCATTGGACCGGATGCGAGAGGCGGGACAAATCACTCCAATCGACGAGGATACCAGCCTCATCCTGTTCGGACAGCTGATCGACCAGCTTGGGAAAGCCGGATATGAGCATTACGAGATCTCCAACTTCGCCCGCCCCAATCGTTACTCACGCCATAACAGCTCCTATTGGCAAGGCATTCCTTATATTGGTCTCGGTCCCTCGGCCCATTCTTACGACAAAAAGAGCCGGCAATGGAACATCGCCTCGATCGGCTCCTATATCAAGGCGATCCAGGAAGGCCAACTTTCTTTCGAGCGGGAAGAACTCAGCGTACACGACCAATATGACGATTACATCATTACCCGTACACGAACCCGCTGGGGATTGAACCCCTCCGAGATCCTCACCCTATTCGGACAGGCTTATCATGACTATTTCATGCGCCAGGCCACCAAAGCCCAAGCAAAAGGACTTCTGGAAATACATGACGGGAATTTCCGCCTAACAAGAGCGGGTATTTTCATTTCCGACAGTGTCATGGTTGAGCTCCTGTCTGAATAAAATCGAACGAAAAGCCCTCTTTTCAGTACAAAAAAGGCACTTTTAAGGACATCTCCTGCACATTTTCACGATTTTTGAGAAATAAAAGAGGTAACATTATAAAACTATTACATATATTTGCAACGTCTAAAACAGCGAACAGTGCCATATTTATATATAATATCAGGTTGCAACGGAGCAGGAAAAACGACAGCTTCCTTCACTATTTTACCAGAAATGTTAAAATGCCGGGAGTTTGTTAATTCAGACGAGATAGCCAAGGGACTTTCCCCTTTTAATGCAGACAGTATAGCAGTCGCCGTTGAAGCTAGTCGTATTATGTATAAACGCATTAAAGAATTGATCGCCGCAGGCGAGACATTCGCGATGGAAACAACGCTGGCCACCCGATCGGTCGCGAAACTGATCCGGGAAGCACAAAAGGAAGGTTATTATGTTACCCTGCTCTATTTCTGGTTGAATACGCCAGATCTAGCGGTAGAGCGTGTGAAAATGCGCGTAGCGGCTGGAGGCCACAATATCCCTGAGGCGACAATTCGCCGGCGATATGAGGCGGGCATCCACAACCTCTTCGAGTTATACCTCCCTATTAGTGACTATTGGATGATCACGGACAATTCTATGTCTCCGATGGAAGTAATTGCCAAAGGATTCAAGAATGAGAAAATTGAGATATATAATCCGAGTGTTTTTAGTAAACTTGAACATCATGAATGAGCAAGAAGTCAGAGAATTTGAAGAAAATATATTAAGAGGAGCGCATATCGCTTTTCAGCGTCTGGTGAGTCAAAAAAAGAAGGAGGATGGCGAATTGGTCTTCTCCAGAAATGGACACGTATTCAGGGTTAAGGCTACTGACTTAGATAAAGTATATTAATTCAAGAGAATGGGAACAGTATCGTTTCGATCTGCTCCCATTCTTTATTTTTATCTCCATGCACGAGACGGAAGGACTCCTTACGAGCCTTTCGCCCCGTTTTTTTTATGCCCTTTCAAGGGCTTACTTCACAAAAGGAATATTCCTCTTTACAAGAATAAGTTTAACAGCCTTCAAGCAGGCTTACTTTCTCATGTCTGATTATACCCGTACAGATATAAAGCACTCTTAGCATGAACTATCTATACCCAATATGGTATAATTCTATAAGTATTCACTATATTTGTACCCGAACTGATATAATTTAAGATATGGACACATTGTCAAACACCGTAAAATCATTACGCAAGCAATTCAATATGACACAGGAGGATCTCTCCATCAAGTCTGGTGTTGGTCTGAGATTTGTCCGTGATCTGGAACAAGGAAAACCCACATTACGTCTTGACAAGGTCAATCAGTTACTTGATTTCTTCAACTATGAGATGGTACCACAACCCAAACAAAACAAACAGCGATGAAACAGGCAAACATATATTACAAGAATAAACTGGCTGGAATTCTTACGGAAGGGGATGAAGGTTACGAATTCCTTTATCTTCCAGAATATCTGAAATCTAAAGAAGCAAAACCAGTCAGCCTGACTTTGCCTCTACGAAATGATGTTTATAAAAGTAATGTTTTGTTCCCATTCTTCGACGGTCTTATACCAGAAGGGTGGCTGCTGGATGTAGCTTTGCGTAACACGGATATCAGCATACTTGACAGAATGTCATTACTATTACTCTGCTGCAAAGACTGTATAGGAGCCGTAAGTGTTGAACCTATAATTGAAGAGGAAAGCAAAAATGAATAAATGCCTCTATTGTTACCGTCCACTTGAAAAAGGGGAAACGGATTTTCATGCCAAGTGCGCAAAGAAATTCTTTGGTACAGAAAGAATTCCTGCTTTAGACTACACTTGTGATGAACTGGAGAAACTGGCCGTACAGGTTATCAAGGACCAGACTTCACTTACCGGCGTACAGCCAAAACTGTCCTTACATCTTAAGGAGCATGAAGGAAGCCAAAAGTTGACTATCGTAGGTTTATGGGGACATTATATATGCAAACCTCAAACGACACAATTCGAACAGATGCCTGAAACTGAAGACCTGACAATGCATTTAGCCGAGTTAGCTAAAATTGATGTTGTGCCACATACACTGATGCGTATGGCAGACAACAGTCTGTGCTATATGACAAAAAGGATTGACCGTCCAAACACGGGTGAAAAAGTAGCCATGGAAGACATGTGCCAGCTGACCGAAAGGCAGACTGAAGATAAATACAAAAGCAGTTACGAACGTGTTGCCAAAGCGATAGTACAGTACTCTTCAATGCCCAAAATGGATGTTACAAATTTCTTTGAATCAGTTTTGTTTTCATGGATTACAGGAAATAACGACATGCATCTGAAGAATTTTTCTTTATATGAACCCATAGATGGAACCATGCGTCTGACTCCAGCCTACGATATGCTGAATGCAGTGATCCTAAATCCGAAAGATGATGAAGAATTGGCATTGACCTTGAATGGCAAAAAGAGAAAACTGAAACGGTCTGATTTTATAACATCCGGGGTGGTTATGGGTGTTGAACAGAAAACTATCGAACGTTTCATCCAGAAGTATGTAAAACTTCTGCCTAAAACAAAAGAAATCATTGATCAATCATTCCTGAATGCTGAACTTAAAGATAAATATTGGGGATTGGTCCGTGAACGGATAAATCGATTGAATAAGGC
>USAD01000147.1 GCA_900552415.1 uncultured Parabacteroides sp. | reverse complement strand
CCTGGCGAGAGCGAATCATGGTGGCGTGCTCTTTCGACTTTGCCTCCTCGTATTTCTCGATGTCGGTTGGCTTAGCCTTGCGGTAGACTCGTTTGGGCTCCTGATCCGTGCGCATGTTGTTCTTCTTCATCTGGAGGAGTACCAACTTGCCGGTTAGGGTAACCGTTCCGATATCGTGTCCGGGGTTGGCCTCCACGGCGACGATGTCTCCCTTCTCGAGAGGGATCTTCGTGTTGTTCAAGTAATAGCCTTTCCGCGTATTCTTGAATTGTACTTCCACGTAATCGGTCGCCTTGTCCGAATCGGGCACGTCGCATAACCAATCGTACGTGTTTAATTTATGATCTTGATGCCTGCTACAACCTTTTCGGCTCATGCGGCAATTCCCTTTATCTAATCTGAAATCCATTTCGTAAATGTTTGAGAATTGGCGTCGATCCCTGTATCTGATTTTAGGGACTTTCGCTCGAAATACGCAAAAATACGAATTTATTTCTTTATTGGGAAAATGACGTTTTTAAAAAGATTGAAATCCTATGGTGGGGAAGGAGGGGAAAAATAGACTGTTATGAAAATTCAATCCCACTGTAGTGTATTTGAAATTTCACTACAGTGGGATCAAAAATGACTTGTGGCTGGTGTGTGGGAAACTTATGAATTAGATTCCCAGCTTAGCCCGGATCTCTTTCGGAATAGCATTTTTATGAACGACAATATTCATGGTCTTGAAAGCGACGAATGTTTCAGACGCATACCAAGTCCCTTTATATTTATTGTCCGTGCCCCAAGAATTCTTGACCATGTAGAACTTCTTGCCTGTCTGGTCTTTCGCGATACCATAGATCAACATGCCGTGATCGTCGGTTGTCTTATAGTTATCGTACTCTTCTTGGCGCAACTCTTGTGTAACCTTGATCTCCTGGCAAGGTTTCTCAAGCATTTTCTTGATCTCTTGATCCTTTTGTGTCTGGCTCAAGCCCAACCAACGATCCTGGTCGGAGCCGCTACGCTCCATCGACTCGATGTCGGCAGCTACGGCGACACCGTTACGAGAGAAGCCCTTCTCACTAACGTCGGATGCCCAAGCGATAGAATAGCCGTTATTGATAGCGTTGTCGAACACTTGCATCAGCTCGTCGATAGGCAAGTTATACGACAAATCCCAACGCCAGTTGTCCTGTACCTCGATCGGGAAAGTCGAGTAGAATGGATGATGCGTGAACGAGGTCAATGATACGTAATCGTCGATGTTCAGGCCCAACTCCTCGGCGAAACTTTTTGGGGTATACTCCTTGCCGTTGTAGGTGAACTTTTCGGGGAGCTCGCCCAGGTAAGCGTCGATGATACCGTCGAAGCCTTTCTTCCATGCGGTAGAGAGCTTGCGGTTCGGGTTCTTGATGATCGCTTTCAAGTAGTTGGCGGCGGCGGATTCCATCTCGCCATGTACGTGCATGTTCTCGCCATAGTTCAAGCCATTCATAACCGATTCAGGCACGAGACCATAATGTTTTGCCGCGTAAAGCACATCTCCGAACGAGCCACCCTGGGCAAAGTTCAGGTAACCGTGCAAACGAACGTACTTGTCCGCTTTATCCTTATAAGAATGGTTGACGATGAACATCTCAGACAGGTCGTATTCGCCCTTGCCCATACGGAGCAATTCGGATTCCAGGAAACCAAGGCCAGAGAAGCACCAGCAGGTTCCTGTCCGGTTCTGGTTCTTGACGGGAGAGATCTTAACCTCCTTTACTGTCGTGAACTGATAACCATCGTTATCTTGGGCGTACATCGACGAGGAGAGGATGGCCGCCAGCATGAAGACTGATGTAAAAATCTTTTTCATACACTCATCTATTTTTTTGAAAAGTTAATTTTGAAATAAATGTTTTCGCAAATTTATTAATTTTTTTGAGAGATGATGGATTCTGCTCCCGAAAAATTGTCGGAGGCTTTTTTACCTGCCTCCTGATGATCCCTGGTTATTTTTAGGAAGATTTTTCGCTTGGGGAAGGTCATTCGGTGAGAAAGTTATTTTTCTTGTTAAAAAAAAAGAGATAGATTGTATATTTATTCAGATTTAAGCCCTATATTTGCGGCCTATTTGCATAATTATTCAATATGAGCACGAAGAAAGAACGCTTGGAGGCGATATGTCGATTGATACGGACGAAGATGATCGGGAACCAGGAGGAATTGCAGAAAGCATTGGAAGATAACGGTTTCTCGGTTACGCAAGCGACCCTCTCGCGTGATATCAAGCAATTGAAGATCGCGAAAGTGCATGATGGGAATGGCGATTATGTCTATCGTTTGCCGGACGATCAACCCGCTTGGCCAGAGGAGGGCGGTATGGCTCATCCTAATATCGAGTTTTCGGGAAACCTTGCGGTGGTACGTACACGTCCGGGTTACGCGATGGGAATTGCCTCGGATATAGACGCTCACGCCTCGCGTGAGATCCTGGCGACAATCGCGGGTGACGACACGATCCTGGTTATTCCACGTGAGGGATACAGGCGTGAGCAGGTGGTCGAGGTCCTGTCGCGTTTCGTTTGATCCGGGTGATTAAGGTGGATAAAAAAGAATAACGATATAAAATGGAAAAGAAAGAAGAGGTAGAAATTGAGGTGATGATCGCGGAGGCATCTCATGAGGTATATGTCGACACGATCCTGAAAACGATCGAGGACGCGGCGAAGGTGCGTGGCACGGGTATCGCCAAGCGGACGCACGAGTATGTGGCCCAGAAGATGAAAGAGGGAAAATGCGTGATCGCGTTGGCGGGTGATCGGTTCGCCGGGTTCAGCTATATCGAGTCGTGGGGAAACAAGCAATACGTGACCACCTCTGGATTGATCGTCCATCCTGATTTCCGGGGATTGGGTGTCGCCAAGCGGATCAAGGACATGACCTTCCAGCTGGCGCGCATGCGTTGGCCGAAGGCGAAGATTTTTAGCCTGACCTCGGGCGCGGCGGTTATGAAGATGAACACGGAGCTGGGCTACGTGCCGGTGACGTTCGCCGACCTGACCGATGATGAGGCTTTCTGGCGTGGTTGCGAGGGATGTGTCAATCACGACATCCTGGAGCGCACCGGGCGTAAGTATTGCATCTGTACGGCGATGTTGTTCGATCCCGCCGATCCGCATCGGGCGGCAAGAGAGCGCGAGAAACAGGAGAAATATTAACTTTGCGATAAAAATAACCATACGATAAAAAAAAAATGAAGAAGAAAGTTGTAGTAGCGTTCAGCGGCGGTTTGGATACGTCGTTTACGGTGATGTATTTGGCGAAAGAGAAGGGGTATGACGTTTATGCGGCATGCGCCAACACGGGTGGTTTCAGCCCCGAGCAGCTGAAGCAGAACGAGGAAAACGCCTATAAGTTGGGCGCGGTGAAATACGTGACACTCGACGTGACTCGCGAGTATTACGAGAAGAGCTTGAAATATATGGTGTATGGCAACGTGCTTCGTAACGGTACCTATCCTATCTCGGTCAGCTCAGAGCGTATTTTCCAGGCGTTGGCCATCGCTCGCTACGCGAACGAGATCGGCGCGGACGCTATCGCCCATGGCTCAACCGGAGCGGGTAACGATCAGGTCCGTTTCGACATGACTTTCCTGGTCTTGGCGCCTAACGTGGAGATCATCACGTTGACTCGCGATATGGCGTTGAGCCGCGATTATGAGATCAATTACCTGAAGGAGCACGGCTTCGAGGCCGACTTCGTGAAGATGAAATATTCCTATAACGTCGGTTTGTGGGGTACCTCCATCTGTGGTGGCGAGATCCTGGATTCCGCCCAAGGCCTGCCCGAGAGCGCTTACCTGAAGCAGGTCAAGAAGGAGGGAAGCGAGCAGCTTCGTCTGGAGTTCAAGAAGGGCCAGTTGTGTGGTGTCAATGGTGAGGCGTTCGACGACCCGATCAAGGCGATCCAGAAGGTGGAGGAGATCGGTGCCGCTTATGGCATTGGTCGCGACATGCACGTGGGCGATACGATCATTGGCATCAAGGGTCGTGTGGGCTTCGAGGCGGCGGCTCCGATGTTGATCATTGGCGCGCACCGTTTCCTTGAGAAATACACGTTGAGCAAGTGGCAACAATACTGGAAAGACCAGGTCGCTAACTGGTATGGCATGTTCTTGCACGAGAGCCAATACCTGGAGCCGGTGATGCGTGATATCGAGGCGATGCTCGAGGAGTCGCAACGCCACGTCAATGGTACGGTAATCCTTGAGTTGCGTCCGTTGTCGTTCTCGACGGTTGGTGTCGAGTCTGCCGATGATTTGGTGAAGACCAAGTTCGGTGAGTATGGCGAGATGCAGAAGGGTTGGACCGCCGACGACGCGAAGGGCTTCATCAAGGTGCTCTCTACTCCGTTGCGTGTCTATTATACGAACCATAAAGGAGAGGAGAATATATGATAAAAGTTGGTATCGTTGGCGGCGCCGGCTATACGGCGGGCGAGTTGATCCGGTTGTTGCTTAACCACCCGGACGTGGAGATCGTGTTTGTCAATAGTACGAGCAACGCGGGCAACCGGATCACGGACGTGCACGAGGGATTGTATGGCGAGACGGATCTCTGTTTCACCAATCTCTTGCCTCTCGACAAGATCGACCTCCTGTTCTTCTGTACGGCGCATGGCGACACGAAGAAGTTCATGGCCGAGCATGAGGTGCCGGAAGAGGTGCGTATCATCGACCTCTCGATGGATTACCGGATCAAGAGCCCGGAGCACGATTTCGTCTATGGCTTGCCGGAGTTGAACCGCCGGGCGATTTGTGAGGCGCGCCATGTGGCTAACCCGGGATGTTTCGCGACCTGCATTCAGCTAGCCGTACTCCCGTTGGCGAAACACCTGTTGCTCAATTCCGATCTTCACGTGAACGCTATCACCGGCTCTACCGGGGCTGGCGTGAAGCCATCGGCCACTTCGCATTTCAGCTGGCGCAACGATAACATCTCGATCTATAAGCCCTTTACGCACCAGCACCTGGCCGAGATCGGGCAGAGTTTCCGGCAATTGCAGAACAGTTTCAATAGCCGGATCAACTTCATCCCGGTGCGGGGTAACTTCTCGAGAGGCATTTTCGCGACTACCTATCTGGATTGTAAGATCGAGCTGGAGGAGATCAAGCGTATCTATGAGGAATATTACGCCGATCATTCCTTCACCTTCCTGACCGATAAGAATCCGGATTTGAAACAGGTGGTGAACACGAACAAGTGCTTGCTTTATTTACAGAAAATTGAGGACCGGCTCCTGATCGTATCCATGATCGACAATTTGTTGAAAGGCGCGAGCGGACAGGCGGTCCATAACATGAACCTGATGTTCGGCTTGGAGGAGACGGTGGGATTGCACCTCAAACCAAGCGCGTTCTGATGGTTCGCGTAAATGTTTATTCAAAATGAAATTATTCGACGTCTATCCATTATTCAATATTGAGATCACGAAAGGGAAGGGTTGCCACGTCTGGGACAAGGAGGGCAATGAGTACCTTGATCTCTATGGTGGCCATGCGGTGATCTCGGTTGGGCATGCCCATCCGGCCTACGTGAAGGCCATCAGCGAGCAGGTCGCCAAGTTGGGGTTCTATTCCAATTCGGTGATCAATAGCCTCCAGCAGACCTTGGCCGACAAGCTGGGCAAGGCCTCCGGTTATGATGATTATGCCCTGTTCCTGATCAACTCGGGAGCCGAGGCGAACGAGAACGCCCTGAAGCTGGCCTCGTTCCATAATGGCAAGAAACGGGTCTTGGCTTTCAAGCACGCCTTTCATGGGCGTACGTCGGCGGCGGTTCGGGTTACCGATAACCCGAAGATCATCGCCCCGGTCAATGAGGGACTCGACGTGACCTATCTTCCCCTGAACGACCTGGAAGCCGCCCGGAAGGAGTTGGCCAAAGGCGATGTCTCGTCGGTTATCATCGAGGGTATCCAGGGAGTCGGTGGTATCCAGCTCCCGACAGACGAGTTCATGGTGGCCTTGCGTGCGTTGTGTACGGAGCATGAGGCGGTCCTGATTCTCGACGAGATCCAGTCCGGTTATGGCCGGAGCGGTAAGTTCTTCGCTCACCAGTACGCGGGTATCCGTCCGGATATCATTACCGTGGCGAAGGGCATCGCGAATGGTTTCCCGATGGGTGCGGTCCTGATCAGCCCGATGTTCAAGCCGGTATATGGTATGCTGGGTACGACGTTCGGTGGTAATCACCTGGCCTGCGCGGCGGCGATCTCGGTTCTCGATATCATGGCCGAGGAACGCCTGGTCGATAACGCGGCAAAGGTGGGCGCTTTCCTGATTGGCGAGCTGAAGGGCTGGTCGAGGATCAAGGAGGTACGTGGCCGGGGCTTGATGATCGGTCTTGAGTTCGACGAGCCGATCAAGGAGATCCGCCAGCGCTTGTTGTTCGACGAGAAGGTGTTCACCGGCGTGGCTGGCACCAACACGATTCGCTTGTTGCCCCCGTTGTGCCTGAGCCAGGCTGAGGCGGAGTGTTTCCTCGAGCGTTTCGGGCGTGTATTAAAAGCTTAGTTGTTCTGTTTTAATGATAAGACCGCCATCGGAAGGGGAGCGATCCCCTCCATGATGGCGGTTTTTACTTTTTCCCCCTTTAGAGGATCTTGTCGAGCGTGAAGGTGAAAATGAGGGTCGATCCGCCGGGGATACCCATGTAGTCGTTCTCGCCATAACCCAATGAGGCGGGAATGATGGCCTCGATCGTCTCGTCCGGATGGACCCGGTAGAGGATGGCGGTGAAGCCGGGGATCAACGTGGTCATTCCGAACTGGCAGGAGTCTGTCTTTTGCTGGAAGACGGAGCCGTCGATCAGGTGCCCCTCGAGGTCGAGCAGGTGAACGGTCGACTCCGCTACGGGAACCGAATTCCAGTCGCCCTCCTTTTTGATGACCCGATAGAGAGCCGTGTCGCCCAGGGCAACGATCTCCGTATAAACCGGGTTTCCATTTTCGTCTTTCTCGGCCTTTTTCTCCCAGATATAGGCCTTGTTCTCGGTAATGTAGGCCTGTTGCTCGGCGCTCAGGCCATCATCGTCGCCACACGAGGTGAGCGTGGCCATCCCAAACAAGGCGGTCAACGCGTAGGCTAAAAATCTTGATTTCATCATAACTCTGGATTATTCAACATAATTTTCCAATAAAAAACGGCGCGAATATACAAAACCATTCGTTTGTTGCCT
>USAD01000146.1 GCA_900552415.1 uncultured Parabacteroides sp. | reverse complement strand
TTTATTTATCCACGATTTCCATACTCTTGATCTTGATGTCCTTCAATGGACGATCCCGCTCATTTGTCTGCTCAAACTGAATCTTATCCAAAACCTTATCACCTGAGACGACCTCACCGAACACCGTATACTTCCCATCCAAGTCCGGACGCCCGCCTTTCAGCATATAGGCTTCACGTTGCTCGGGCGTGAAACTCTTGCCTTCCGTCTTTTCCATCTTATCCAACTCCATACCGGTAAAAAACTTTCCAGTAACGATATAGAACTGGGTTGGAGAAGAGGCCCTCTCGGGATTCACCTCATCAGCCGAACGAGCGGCACACAACGCTCCACGCTTATGGAAATGGGTCGGATAGACAATCTCCGCCGGAATCGTATAATCCAGGCTATCCTCACCCAACGGCTTATCCATCGGCGCGTTCACCGAGTTCAAATCGCCCGCCTGTACCATAAATTGCTTGATGACACGATGGAACAAGACGCCTTCATAAACTCCATCCTTGACATTCTTGATAAAGTTATCGCGATGCAAAGGCGTGTCATCGTAGAGCTTTACCTTAATTTTTCCCTTATCCGTATCAATCAACACCAGCGTTCCCTCTTGAGCGAAAATCGCGAACGCATAAATCATCATTCCCAACAACAGAAAAACTCGTCTCATATCCTTAAATTCTTAATTAGTTTTTATCATCCATGCTCTCTCTCAACTCATCCAGTGCCATCGATTGCTCCGTCCACTGATCCATTGTCTCGGAAAGCTCCCGTTTAGCTGTCGCATACTCCTCGTAAAGAGCCGTATCCGCCGCTCCATCAGGCGTCGCCAAACGGGTTTCAATCTCCGCGATCCGGCTCTCCAGTTCCGCTATTCGCCGCTCCAAATCGGCTACAGCTTTTTCTTGACGCTTGATCGCCTTACTCTGCTCCTTGCGGGCCTCGTATGAGAGCTTGTTCTGGCTCGGCTCCTCATCCATCACAACCGTAGACGTAGCCTTGGTTGTCCGCTCCAGCTCCCGCAAATTATCCATCTTCTTCTTTTCCAGGAAATCGTAGATTCCTCCCAGATGCTCAACCACCCTTTGATTGCCGAACTCATAAACCTTGTCCACCAGACCATCCAAAAACTCACGGTCGTGCGAAACAACAATCACTGTTCCATCAAATGCCTTCAACGCATCTTTCAGGACATCTTTCGAACGCATATCCAAGTGATTGGTCGGCTCATCGAGGATCAACAAATTCACGGGCTCCAGCAACAGACGGATCATCGCCAAACGAGTCCGCTCACCGCCAGAGAGAACCTTAACCTTCTTGTCAGAAGCCTCACCACCAAACATGAAAGCACCCAGGATATCACGTATCTTGGTACGAATATCACCTTGAGCCACATAATCGATCGTCTCAAATACCGTGCGGTTCTCATCCAACAATTGCGCCTGGTTCTGGGCAAAATAGCCGATCTTAACATTATGTCCCAGCTCCAACTTACCCGTATAATCAGTGATTTCCCCCATGATACATTTCACCAGGGTTGATTTTCCCTCACCGTTCTTACCCACGAAAGCCACCTTGTCGCCACGATGGATCGTAAAGGTCACGTGATCAAAGATCAGATGGTCGCCATAACGTTTGGCCACATCCTCCGCGATCACCGGATAAGAACCGGAACGAGGAGCAGGCGGGAATTTCAGGTTCAGCATCGCCGTATCCACCTCATCTACCTCGATGCGTTCCACCTTATCCAGCTGCTTGATACGTGATTGTACCTGCACCGCCTTGGTCGCCTTATAACGGAACCGTTCGATAAAAGCCTCCGTATCGGCAATCATCTTTTGCTGGTTCTCATAAGCTCTCAGCTGTTGCTCACGACGTTCTTTCCGCAAGACAACATAATCCGAGTATTTCGCCCGATAATCATAGATACGTCCCAGTTCAATCTCGATCGTTCGAGTTGTCGTATTATCCAGGAAAGCACGGTCGTGCGAAACCAGGATCACGGCATTGGCCCGGGTCGCGATAAACGTCTCCAACCATTGGATAGACTCAATATCAAGGTGGTTGGTCGGCTCGTCAAGCAACAACACGTCGGGACTGCGCAGCAATAATTTAGCCAACTCGATACGCATACGCCAGCCTCCACTGAACTCAGCCGTCGGCCGATCCAAATCGCTCCGTTTAAAACCCAAGCCGATCAAGGTACGTTCCAACTCGGCATAATAATTATTACCGCCCATCATCTGATAATGCTCGCTCAGCGAGGTTACCCGATCGATCAGGGCCTGATAACCAGCCGACTCATAATCCGTACGGTTGGCCAACTCCTCATTCAAACGATTGATGGGCTCCTCCAACTGACGGACATGATCAAAAGCGGTCTCGGCCTCCTCACGCACGGTTCTCGTATCGGTCAAGGTCATCTGCTGCGGCAAATAACCAATCGTCACCTCCTTTGGTTTACTGATCGCACCCGATGTCGGCGACTGTAACCCGGCGAAGATCTTTAACATGGTCGACTTGCCGGCTCCATTCTTACCGACCAAGGCGATCCGATCCTTTTTGTTGACCACAAACGATACACCATCAAACAAGGTAAAACCACCAAACTCGACGGTCAAATTATCTACTGAAATCATATCTGCTTATCTAATTCGAGGACAAAGATACACCTATTTCCCGAAAGTAAAAACCCTGTTATCACGGTTAAAGCCTCAAGCCTTAGCGCTCTGGCTCTCCTCGTAAAGTCGCTTGATCAACGCGCAAGCCATCGGCAACGACATACTGCCCGTATTGATCATAAGATTGTAGTTATGAGGATCCGCCCATTTACGTCCGGTGTAATGTTGATAATGGGCTATCCGGGCTCGATTGACCCGACTAATCGCCGCACGAGCGGATGATGGTTCCAGGTGATAAGCCTCGACACATCGCTTATAGGCACTTTCCTGATCACTGTAACAAAAAATACGGATCACCGAACTCTCAGGAAAATCATCAAGGATATAATCCGCACAACGACCAATTATCACACACGAATGCGCACGGGCTATTTGCCTGATAACCCGACTTTGAGAGACGAACAAGGCGTCGGCCGACGAGAGACTGCGCTCCAACGGCGCCTCATAATCCTGAAGGATGATATTCAACAAATAATTGCTTGACATACTTTGCTCGTTCTCGGCCACAAACGACTCAGGCATATCAGTTTCCTTGGCTACCATCGAGATCAGCTCCTTATCGTAATACTTCACGCCCAATTCCTTAGCCAACATCTCTCCAAGTAAATGTCCGCCACTACCATACTCGCGGGCGATAGTCACGACTACAGGATATTTTTCTGACGGCTTTGCCTTTGGTGCCTCTCTCTTATCCAACAACCAACGGTCAAACACCCTGCAATAAGGACGGAAAAAACGAGTGATTGGCCCCACGATCAACGCCGCGACAATTGTTCCCTCGCGCACACCATCGATCCGAGACATGAAAATCAACCCCAAAAGACAGGCGATCGTCACCAATGTTACATCAAAAACGACCTTCACAAAACCAAACTCCCGCTTAACAAAACGGGAAATGACCTGAACCAAATACTCACCTGTCACCATAGCGACATTCGCCTTCACCTCAATACTGATGCCTAAAGCCAAAAGCACGCACCCCACCAATAATGTTACGATCTGGCTCAAATAGGCAGTTGGCTCCAACCACCACAAGACATGCATCGACACGTCGATAAATGATCCAAAACATAACGTAATGGGCACTTGCGCCCAAAGTTCATACCGCTTCTCATGAATCACCAACCGACTCATCATTGTCATCTCAAGCAAGATAAATATCAGGTTCATCACGATCGTGTACTGGACCATCGTGAATGGGGTGAAAAGACTCAACACATACGGAACACTGGATATAGGTGAAGTACCCAAAGCCGCTTTCGTGATCACCGCAATACTGAATGAATTAATAAAGATCGAACATAAAAACAGGAAATAACGCTTATACAACTCTTTTTTACTCATAAACCTATTATTATTAATAGTCATAGCCAAATCCCGGCCTCACGGTCAGCCTTAGCAAAAGCCTCACAAATTTACGAAAAAAGCTGGTCGGTTATCACACTGCCGCCAGCTCTTTGTCCACAAAAAAGTCCAGGCCTCATTCTATTTCGATACACGAATAATAGAAGAGGCCTGGATCTATCGTTCTAACCTAAAAAATCATTTGAGAGGCACCAATGTAAAGCCCCAACGATACTCACGATCCGCAGGTAAAGTATGGAACGGCTCAGGAAGAGCGCCCCAACTGTCGTAACCACCTACACCTTGTTGGCGCAAGTCGAGACAAACCTCCACGAAATCACGAGGCTCCACATCATTAATATGATGCTGCCGGCGCAATACGTCACGGGCTGCCGCCTCATCATGATTTGCCACCTGCTCAGGAGTGAAGTTGCTCCACTGACGAGGTAAATGATGCTGTTCCTCCGCATCGAAATCCTCAATAGCGTTACGCAAGGCGTTGAACTCCATCAGGCTGTCGGCTACCATCAGAAGGCCACGCCCGTCACGCCCCGCCAACTCCAGCCAACGGACATCTGTCCGGTGACCATTCTCTTGAGGTCGAACATAAGGTGTATACATGGCCTCAGCCGTTGTCTCATAAAGACCGACGAAGCTACCAGCATTACGATCCCAATAATTCTCGGCCGGACCACGTCCCATATAACGCACCTGATTCATCACGGCAGGCAAACGGAAACGAACTCCGATACGAGGTAAAGTCGTTGTTTCTCTCTTCTCTGCAACATTATCCCGACCAGGCGAGAAAGTAGCGGTAAGAGTTGCCTCTGATACTTCCGCCTTTGAGGCCTCCTTCTCTGTCGGAGTAAGATCTGCGGCAACATGAGTCACTCCACTGGGATAGATCGTATAAATCATCCGATAAAAATTGCCTGCCGGCAACTGATAGGTTACTTTCACGATCGCTTGATCTCCTTCGATAGTCGCCGTTGCCTCAGTCACATCAAAATCACGGCTACCGCTCTTCCAAATCTGAAGTCGCTTCGGCATGCCATTACCATAATCGTTATCGGTCGGAGCACGCCAGAAATTCGGACGTAACCCGAAACCATCCACGAAATATTCCTTACCGTTTACCTTATAAGAGGTAACAGCACCCATTTTCTTATCGAATATGAACGAGAGCTTTGATGATTGGACTGTCAGATGATCATCCGAATCCTCAACCGTCAGTTTCGGACCTTTCAATGACCAGCCTGCCTTTACGCCACCCTCAACCGGCAAACGGAACTGATCCGCGGCGATCTCATGCCCTACCGGAATCAAAGGCTCCGCCTCAATCGTCTTAACGCTGAAATTGACAAAATACTCCACACCCGCTTTAGGTTTCACCCTCTTAAGTGGAACAGTCACCTCGGCCGAGGCTTGCGGCTCAAGATCAAGTGGTAACTTTCCGCTATCCACGATACGGTCGTTAGCTCTCACCTCATAAGAGATCCTATACTGTTTGAGATTGGTGAAATAAAAACGGTTCGTTATCCGGAAACGTCCGGCAACGGCATCGATTACTTCAAACCCGACATTCTGATGTGCGTATTTCACCTCTGCCATCGCCGGATGAGGCGTACGATCGGGACCAACCAAACCATTGCAAAGGAAATTACCATCACTCGGGGCATTCACTCCGAAATCGCCACCATAAGCATAGAACAATTTTCCATCTTTATCCCGTTGGGCCAATCCTTGATCTACCCAGTCCCAAATGAAACCACCTTGCAAATTCGGGTATTTATAGATTGCCTGCCATTGCCCCCACAAGTTACCTGTCGAATTACCCATGGCATGAGCATACTCCGAAGGCACGACCGGACGATCACTGCCTTCACGACCAATCTCCTCCAGCCAATCCGCACCCGGATACTGCGGCACGTACATGTCCGTATTCCATTCCCAAAGAGCACGCTCGTAACAAACCGGACGATTCATGCCTCCTTTCTCTCGTCCCTTAATATAAAGGTAAGTCTGATAAAAATTGTAACCATTTCCGGCCTCATTACCCAACGACCAAATCGCCACGCAAGGGTAATTCTTGTTGCGCTCATACATATTAATTGTCCGGTCCATATGCGGTTTCAACCATTCCGGGTTGTTTCCCAACGTACCACCACGCTTCAAGTTGTAATACATTCCGTGCGACTCAATGTTGGCTTCGTCATAAACATATAATCCATACTCATCACACAACTCATAGAACCGACGATCTTGCGGATAATGACAAAGGCGTACGGCATTGAGATTATTCTGTTTCATCAACTCAAAATCTTTCCGCATCAACTCCTCTGTCACATAATGTCCCGTCTCGGGATTATGCTCATGAACATTCACTCCTTTAAATTTAATAGGTTGTCCATTCACCAACAATACCGTATAAGGTTTTCCATTCGCGGCCAACTGCTCCGTTTGCACCATCTCGAAACGACGGAAACCAACATGCGCAGGAATAATCTCCGTTATCTGCCCATCCATCTTCACCGTCATTTCCAACCGATAAAGATTCGGATGTTCGGCACTCCATGCGGCCACTTCCGGGATTGTCGCCTCAAAAGAGACCTTCTCGGCATGGCTCGGGCTTACCCACAATCGCTTTGTTTCACTGGCGACCTGCCGGCCTGCCTTGTCCGACAAATGATAAGTCACCTCCAGCTCCCGACTTTCCGTCTCATGATTACGAGCCTCAACAGCTAAGCGGAAACGCCCATTCCGGTAAGTGTCGTCAAGATCCGACACCACCTCGAAATCACGAACAGCGACCTTTGGTTGCGACCACAGGAAAACATCCCGTTCAATACCACTCATCCGCCAAAAATCCTGACATTCCAAATAAGAGCCCGTACTCCAACGGAAGATCTTAAGCACCAAAACGTTCTTTCCCGATTTCAGGTAAGGGTTGACAAGAAACTCCGCCGGATTCTTGGAATCCTCACTGTATCCCACCTCCTGGCCGTTCAGGTAAACATAAACACCCGATTTAGCTCCGGCGATATGCAGGAAAATATCCCGTCCAGTCCATCCTTCCGGTACCTCAATCTCTCTACGATAGACGCCCACTGGATTCTCCTCCGGCAATAAAGGAGGCTGCGGGTTCTTAGGCTTGAACTCATAACCATGATTCGTATAAATAGGAATACCAAAACCTTGCATCTCCCAGTTACCCGGCACCCC
>USAD01000145.1 GCA_900552415.1 uncultured Parabacteroides sp. | reverse complement strand
GAGGCGAGCACCACTACGGTCAATGGATGAACAACCACTATCTTTACGCCATCAAGAAAGCGGCGGAATATAAGATCTGTGTCAATGGCCATGAGGCTGTACGTCCGACCGGTCTTTGCCGGACCTATCCAAACATGCTCGGTAACGAATCCGCCCGAGGCACGGAATATGAGGCTTTTGGTGGTAGCAAACCGTTCCACACGACGCTTCTGCCTTTCAACCGCCTGATTGGTGGTCCGATGGATTATACGCCGGGTATCTTCGATATCAAGATGGATTTCCTTGGCGACGCGCCTCACGGACAAGTCCAGACAACCCTGGCTAAGCAACTTGCCCTTTATGTCACGCTTTACAGCCCGTTACAAATGGCGGCCGACTTGGTAGATAATTACCGTAAGCACATGGACGCTTTCCAATTCATCAAGGATGTAGCGATTGATTGGGACCAGAGTGAATACATTGAGGCCGAGCCTGGAGATTACATCACGATCGCCCGTAAGGCTAAAGGTAGCAATAACTGGTTTGTTGGCGGAATCACTGACGAGAATGCTCGTGTAGCAACATTCACGCTCAACTTCCTGGATCCCGACAAGAAATATGTCGCAACCCTGTATGCCGACGGCGCAGACGCCGATTACCAGACGAATCCTACCGCTTATACAATCAAGAAAGGAATCGTCACCAATAAAACCAAGATGAACATCAAGGAGGCTCGTAGCGGAGGCTTCGCGTTAAGCCTGATCGAGGCGACACCCGAGAACTCAAAAGAACTCAAGAAGTGGAAATAAACAATATGCCTTTTTAGATTAAGCCCCATGGATCAGCTCTTTCCATGGGGCTTTCTTTTTCTCATCGTTACAGAGCCTTAAAACCCTGCTATAAAACATAAATAAAATTGAGCCCGTATGCAAATAAGTGTTTACTTTTACACACGATTTTCATACAATCTTATATCATGGAGAACATTAAAAGTGTATCCGGACTCTCTCCATTGGATTACCAAAAAGAGGTGGACGGAAAAACAGTTATATTTTGTGCCTTACGAAATAACAAGGGATCAGAGCTTTGCGTTACGAATTACGGAGCAAAGATCGTTTCATTAATGGTTCCAGACAAGGAGGGTAAATTAGTTGATGTCGTTTTAGGTCACGCCAACATTGACGATTACCTGAATTCGGGCGAACCCACGTTCGGTGCTACATGCGGTCGTTACGCCAACCGCATCGCAAAAGGAAAATTCCAACTCGACGGTGAGACTTACGATAAATTGGCCATCAACAATGGGCCAAACAGTTTACATGGAGGTTTACGAGGCTTCCATTTCCGTGTTTGGGACATGAAGCAAATTGATGACCAATCAGTTGTCATGACTTATATTTCCGCTGATGGCGAAGAGGGTTATCCCGGTGAGTTAAAAGCGTCTGTCACGATGCGTCTGACGGACGAGAACGAGGTTGTCCTGGAATATGAGGCAACGACTACACGGCCTACCGTAGTTAATCTGACCAATCACTCCTATTTCAATCTCTCTGGTGAGGGAGATCGTTATATTGGAGATCATTTGCTGAAGATAAACGCGGATCATTATCTGCCAACCGACGAGACTGCCATTCCTTTTGGCCCATTGGAGCCCGTGGCAGATACACCTATGGACTTCCGTCAACCGCACACGATAGGTGAACGGATCAACGAGCCCTTCCAGCAACTTATTTATGGTAAAGGTTATGACCATTGTTATGCCCTGAATAAAGAGGGCAATGAATTGTCGCTAGCGGCTACCTGTCATTCGCCAAAGACTGGAATCCGCATGGAAACATTCACAACAGAGCCTGGAGTTCAATTATATACGGCCAATTGGCTGAACGATTCCATCATCGGGAAGAACAATCATCCTTATCCGGAACAAAAGACTTACACTCTGCCTATCGTGATGATGGTCATCCTATTCGCGATGATCGCCTTTGTCACGAACTTGGCTGCCCCTATGGGCATCGTATTGAAGAATCAGTTCGGAGCGTCAAACTTCGAAGGAATGTTGGGTAACTTTGCCAACTTCGCCGCTTATCTGTTCATGGGTATCCCGGCCGGAAAGTTGATCCAAAAGATCGGTTACAAGAAAACGGCTTTGCTGGGTATCGTCATCGGATTTATCGGTGTGGGCATCCAGGTACTCTCCGGCTCTGTCGGTAGCTTCGGCGTCTATGTGTTGGGCGCGTTCATCGCAGGTTTCTGTATGTGTATCCTGAACACGGTGGTTAACCCGATGTTGAACACGCTCGGTGGCGGAGGAAACAAGGGTAACCAGTTGATCCAATTGGGTGGTACATTGAACTCTCTTTGCGCAACAATCGTCCCGATGCTGGTTGGTGCTTTGGTCGGTGACGTGACAAAAGCAAACATCACTAATGTCTATCCGGTAATGTACATCGCTATGGCGATCTTTGCCGTGATCTTCATCGTGCTGTATTTCGTATCTATTCCTGAGCCTTACGCAACAAAGAACGTAAAGTACGAGCACTCACCGTGGGCATTCCGCCACTTCGTGTTGGGCGCTATCGGTATTGGCGTATATGTTGGACTTGAGGTTGGTATCCCTGGAACAATGATCCTGTTCCTTTCTGATCCTAACGCCGGTAACGTAAGCGCGGCGACAGCAGGTTTCGTGGGAGGTACTTATTGGTTCCTGATGTTGATCGGCCGTTTCGTAGGCGCAACCATCGGTTCGAAAGTCTCAAGTAAGGCGATGCTTTCTGGTGCTTCAGTCATCGCGTTCTGCTTGGTTTTGTTAGCGATCTTCTCGCCGATCACCTCTACAGTATCTATGCCGGTATTGGAGACTAACGCTACAGGCGCGCTTTCTTTCGGTATGGTTCAAGTGCCTATTAATGCCCTCTACTTGGTATTGTGCGGTCTTTGCACTTCCGTTATGTGGGGTGGTATCTTCAACTTGGCTGTTGAGGGTCTGGGTAAATATGTAGCGGCAGCTTCAGGTATCTTCATGATGATGGTTTGCGGTGGTGGTATCTTCCCGCAGATCCAGAACGCGATCGCTGACGCGACAAGCTACATGACTTCTTACTGGGTACCGGCTATCAGCTTCGCTTACTTGTTCTTCTATGCAATGATCGGTAGCAAGAATGTCAACAAAGACATCCCAGTTGATTGAGATAAAATAAAATCATGAGAACGGAAGGGATTATCCACCAATTCAGGATTGGATAATCCCTTTTGTCCTTTACTAAGCATATAAAGATTATTAACCATCAAATATCATATCATGATGAAAGAGAAAATAAGAAATAAATTCAAGGAGCTTTTCCAATGCGAGGGATACCTTTTCGCCTCACCTGGCCGGATCAACTTGATCGGCGAGCACACGGATTATAATGGTGGTTTCGTATTTCCGGGAGCGATCGATAAGGGCATGATCGCCGAGATCAAGCCAAATGGCACAGGTAAAGTCCGGGCCTTCTCGATCGACCTGAACGACTACGCGGAATTCGGGTTAACAGAAGATGACGCTCCAAAAGCCAGCTGGGCACGTTACATCTTCGGTGTCTGCCGGGAAACGATCAAGCGGGGCGGACAAATCCAGGGTTTCGATACCGTTTTCGCTGGTGATGTTCCCCTCGGAGCGGGCATGTCGTCATCAGCGGCGTTAGAGAGCACCTACGCTTACGCGCTCAACGAGCTGTTCGCTTTAGGTATCGACAAGTTCGAGCTGGCCAAGATCGGACAATCGACCGAGCATAATTACTGTGGTGTCAATTGCGGTATCATGGACCAATTCGCCTCTGTCTTCGGAAAAGCGGGCAGCCTGATCCGTCTCGACTGCCGTTCGCTCGAATACAAATACTATCCGTTTAACCCGGTTGGCTACAAGTTGGTCCTGCTTGATTCAGTTGTCAAGCATGAGTTGGCCTCATCAGCCTATAACCATCGCCGCAAATCGTGCGAGAACGTTGCCGCCGCCATCCGTCGCAACCACCCGGAAGTGGAGTTCCTGCGCGACGCCAATATGGAGATGTTGAATGAAGTCAAGGCGGATGTCAGCGCTGAGGACTATATGCGTGCGGAATATGTTATCGAGGAGATCCAACGGGTACTCGACGTTTGCGACGCCCTAGAAAAGGGAGATTACGAGACGGTCGGCCAAAAGATGTATGAGACACATCACGGCATGAGCAAGCTCTATGAAGTCAGTTGCGAGGAACTCGATTTCCTGAACGATATGGCTAAGCAATGCGGTGTTACCGGTTCGCGCGTCATGGGCGGCGGTTTCGGCGGTTGCACCATTAACCTCGTGAAAGAGGAGCTTTACGACCATTTCATCCAGGAGGCATCGGCCGCCTACGAAAAGCAGTTTGGCCATAAGCCTAAGATCTATGATGTCGTCATCAGCGACGGCTCTCGCCGTTTAGCGGAATAATACTGACGAGGAAACAAGTTCGGACCTATCGCCAGTACTATACGGACATTACTCCAGTACTTCCCGGGAAGTACTGGAGTACTTTCCTAATCAAACTCCAGTACTTTCCCAATGGTACTGGGATAAGACTCGCAAGCATTCCCCCCGAATATCGGATGTACTAAGACAAGCACCAATAGCTTTTTCTATATTTAATCGGCCGAAAATGCTCACTCTTAAAAAGAGTTTAACTATCTTCGCGCCTAAATTAATAATTCATCTGATAAAATGAACAATATCCAAGTCATGAATAGGGCAGCGAACAATATCCGAATATTGGCTGCGTCAATGGTAGAGAAAGCGAAATCCGGGCATCCCGGAGGCGCGATGGGTGGCGCTGATTTCGAGAATGTTCTTTTCTCCGAGTTCTTGGTTTACGACCCGGAGAACCCCGCTTGGGAAGGACGCGACCGCTTCTTCCTCGATCCGGGCCACATGTCGCCGATGCTTTACTCTGTTTTAGCCTTAAGCGGCAAATTCACATTGGATGAACTCCAGCAATTCCGCCAGTGGGGAAGCGTAACTCCGGGCCATCCCGAAGTTAACGTCGAAAGAGGTATCGAGAACACCTCCGGCCCGCTTGGCCAGGGTCATACTTATGCCGTTGGTGCCGCTATCGCCGCCAAATTCCTGCAAGCCCGCCTGGGTAAGGAGGTCATGAACCAAACCATCTACGCTTTCATCTCGGATGGTGGTATCCAGGAGGAGATCTCACAAGGCGCGGGCCGGGTTGCCGGGACATTAGGCTTGGATAACTTGATCATGTTTTACGATGCGAACAACATCCAGCTGTCTACCACCGTCGAGGAGGTGACCAGCGAGAATGTCGCGATGAAATACGAGGCGTGGGGTTGGAAAGTCATCACCATCGATGGCAATAACGCCGACGAGATCCGTCAGGCCCTGATCGAGGCCAAGGCGGAGACAGAGAGACCAACCCTGATCATTGGCCACACCGTCATGGGTAAAGGCGCGCTGGCCGCTGATGGCAGCAGTTTCGAGAATAAGGTGTCGACACATGGCCAGCCCCTGTCTGCAGCGGGCGTCTCGATCGAGGAGACGATCAAGAACCTGGGTGGTGACCCACAGAATCCTTTCACGATCTTCCCTGAGGTAGCTGAGCTTTACGCGAAACGCCGTGAGGAATTGAAACAGATCATGGCTGAGCACCGTGCCGCTAAAGAGGCTTGGGCGAAGGCCAACCCTGAAAAGGCAGAGAAAATGGCCAACTGGTTCGCCAACAAACTTCCGGAAATCGACTGGTCGTCGATCGAGCAGAAGCCCAACCAGGCGACAAGAGTCGGTTCCGCGACCGTATTGGGTCTCTTGGCTACCAAGTTGGAGAACATGATCTGCGCCTCGGCCGACCTCTCCAACTCCGACAAGACCGACGGCTTCTTGAAGAAAACACACGCTTTCACGAAAGGTGATTTCACGGGTGCCTTCTTCCAGGCAGGTGTAGCCGAGTTAACCATGGCATGCGTCTGCATTGGTATGGCCCTGCACGGAGGCGTTATCGCCGCTTGCGGTACCTTCTTTGTATTCTCCGACTATATGAAACCGGCTCTCCGAATGGCAGCCCTCATGCAATTGCCAGTCAAGTTCATCTGGACTCATGACGCGTTCCGTGTCGGCGAGGATGGCCCAACTCATGAGCCGGTCGAGCAAGAGGCACAAGTCCGCTTGTTGGAGAAACTGAAGAACCACGCTGGCAAGAACTCAATGCTTGTCTTGCGTCCTGCCGATGTTGTCGAGACAACAGTAGCCTGGAAACTGGCCATGGAGAACATGGACACACCAACAGCCCTGATCCTCTCCCGCCAGAACGTCAGCGACCTGCCCGCTACGACAAATCGTTATCAAGAGGCTTTAGGCGCGGAAAAAGGCGCATATATCCTCAACGAGGACGCCAATCCGGATGTTATCCTGGTGGCTTCCGGCTCAGAGGTTTCGACCTTGGTTGATGGAGCGGCCCTGTTGCGTGCGGAAGGTATTAAAGTACGTATTGTCTCCGCGCCGTCAGAAGGATTGTTCAAGAGCCAAAGCAAAGAATATCAGGAGAGCATTATCCCGTCTGGCCATAAGGTATTTGGATTGACGGCCGGCCTGCCTACTACGATCGAGGGTCTCGTTGGCACCAACGGCAAGATTTGGGGATTGAACTCATTCGGCTTCTCCGCGCCATATAAGGTATTGGACGAGAAATTGGGATTCAACGCCCAGAACGTATACAATCAAGTCAAAGAATTTTTAGCGAAATAAGATATGGTTATAGGTTTATGTTGCGATCATGCGGGTTTCAACCTGAAAGAGCACATCAAGAACATGTTGACAGCGGAAGGCTATGAATACAAGGATTACGGGACATACTCGAGCGACAGTTGCGATTATCCCGATTTCGCCCATAAATTAGGTGAGGCAATCGAGAATGGCGAGGTTTATCCCGGTATCGCGGTATGTGGTACAGGCAATGGTATCGGCATGACGCTGAACAAGCATCAGAAAGTACGTGCCGCTTTATGCTGGAGCGAAGAGATCACGACTCTTGCCCGCGAGCACAACGACGCGAACGTGCTTGTCCTCCCCGGCCGTTTCATGACAGAGGAGACCGCGAAACGTCTTGTCAACATCTTTTTGCATACGAAGTTCGAGGGTGGCAGGCATCAACGTCGTATCGACAAGATTTCTGTAAATAAATAATCTCAAGGAATCTACACGTATAAGATCTAATCGAGTAGGAGGTAAACATTAATCATAGGTGTTTATCTCCTATTTTCATGTTCACCGACCTCTCACACCACCGTA
>USAD01000144.1 GCA_900552415.1 uncultured Parabacteroides sp. | reverse complement strand
TAGAGTAAGTGATCAGGTGGTGACGTCTTTGTCGCCTCGGATTTCGCTTATTTTCTTGCCCACAGAGAAGATGAGCTTGAAGTTGATTTATGCGAAGTCGTTTGTGGACGCTCCCTATTTTTATCGGTACAATCAATCACCTTCTTATAAGGGACCTGAGGATATGGAGCCGGAGTATCTGGAAGCGGTGCAAGGAAGTTTTACCTATCGTCCGATTCCTGCTTTAAGCTATAATGGCGTGGTCTTCTATAATAACCTGACAGGTTTGATTTATCGGGATCAATCGGCTGAAGGTGATGAGCCTCGTTATATCAATGCGGGAGAGTTACGATCCGTTGGGATTGAGAACTCTTTACAGTATCAGGTTCCTCGGTTCATGGCGAATTTTAATGTGACGTATCAAACGGTTTTGGATGGAAATAATTACAGCTTTTCTGGACATCAGATTTATAATGTCCCGAATTGGTATATGAATTTATCCTTGAATGGTAATTTGGTGAAAAAGGAACAGCATGAGTTATGGCTTTATGCGAATAGCCGTTTGACCGGCGAGCAGTTGTCGCCAATTGATAATGTCTTGATTGGGGGTGAACTGGTACGGGATTTAGATAATAGTCTGCCTGCCGTTTTTACGATGAATGCTGGTGCTCGTTATCGTTTCAGAAATGTAGAACTGGAGTTGTCTTTTTATAATCTCTTAGATAAGACCTATTATCAAGGAGGCAGTACTTCGATTCCCTATATTCAGCAAGGCTTTAGCCTGATGGGAACTTTGAGATATATTTTGAGAAAATAGGATCAATGAAAAAGAAGACATGGAACTGAGGTTGAATCGCTATCAGGAGAATTTATGGAAATACGCGAATCTGTATCCGGCGGAGTTCTATAATTTAGGATTAAGTTTTTGTTTGTCACCAAAACTGAGACCGGATTTATTGAAAAGGGCTTTTGAATATGTATTGAACTCGACAGAAGTATTGAGTGCAGTCTTAGTTTCTGATGATGATTTTGGAACCTGTTTCGAAACGGAGAACAAGGCGCCGTTTATCTTTGAATGTTGCGACTCGACATTGGATGCGTGTCGGAAGGATATGGAGTATTTTACTCGTGAACCGTTTGACTTATCGAGTCAATGGCCTATTCGAGTAAAGTTGTATCATTTGCCGGATAAGTCGTTTATGCTGGCGATTGTTTTTCATCATATAGGAATTGATGGAGTGTCTGTCAGGGACTTGTTGGAAATGCTGGCATGTGTATATAACAGTTTGGACGAGCAAGAACGGTATCCGGATTTGAAAGTGCCTTCATGGTCGGATTATATGAATGGTCCTGGGAAAATCGATCGGGATTTGGGCAAGCAGGATCTGGATTACTGGAAAAACCTATTAGTAGATAAGAACTGTAAGACTATTTTCCCGGAAGTATCTGTCTCTCCAACCGATTATACGTGTCAATTCATGAATTTTGAGTTGGGTGAGCATATTATGTCGAATGTAAACCATGTCGCTAGACAAAATGGGACGACCTCTTTTTTGATAATTCTGGCGGCATGGATGTTTGTCTTACGTCGTTTTTCTGGGCAGGACACCATTTTTGTGGATAATCCGATTAATATGCGTCCGGCAAAATCGAGAAACCTGATTGGTTTTTTCGTGAATAGCCTTCCTTATGCCTTGGCTTTTGATGAGACTTGCTCTGTCAAGGATCTGTTTTTTGAATTGACAAGGCAGCATAAGATGTTGAAGCCTTACCGAAAATATACGATAACGGAAATTTGGGGGGCTTTGGAAAATGAGCGAATGACGAGTGCTTTGGGAAAGGCAAACATTGGAATCAATTTTGTGGGATGGAGTGATTCCTTGGTTATTCCGTTGAAGAATGTGGATTGTCATTTTTATGAGCGGTTGGATCATTTTTCAGCGTTAGATTTGTTGCTTGAGGTCGAACCGACAAAGGTTGGTTTGTCGAGGATTTGTTATCGGGCAGACTTCTCGGAAGATTATGTGCGTGTATTGATGAATTCTCTAAAAGAGACCTTGAGAGCTTTTGTTGCCAATCCCGATCAAAAATTGTCTGAAATTGCTTTGCTCCCGCATGAGCAAATAAAGGCTTTAATGTTGGCGTATGAAAAGCGACTGGATCAATTGTTGCCGGTTGAGGAGTCAATTAATGAACGTTTTGAGCGAATGGCTCTTTCTTATCCGGAGCAATTGGCTTTAATATATGATGAGAAGTCGATCTCTTATCAGGATTTTCATGAGTTTTGTGAGCGTGGTGCCCGTTTGTTGAGAACTGCCTATCGTCTTCGTTTTAAGGAAGAGATTAAGGCTGGTGAGCCGATTGGAATATATACGGCTGATAAATTTAAGGCGATTTTGTGGATATTTACCATTTTGCGGGCTGGTGGCGCATACGTGAGCTTAGATTTTTCTTATCCGAAGGAAAGGATCGCTTTTCTTGTGCGGGATTATGGCATAAGATCCGTATTGTCGGATCGTGAGGAGGCCTTGAATGTTTTTCCATCTTTTGTATTATGCCTTTCGTTAGAGGAGAAAGAGCCGGTTCCTGTTCAGGAAATATTACCTCAAGTCGATAAGTCTTCCTTGGCTTATATTATATCTACTTCTGGAACAACTGGTCAGCCTAAGGGAGTGCCGATAAGACACGAGCAGGTGTTGACTTTGCTTCAATCGGGATTATTTGTCTCTGGGCCGCATCAACGGGTTTTGCAATTTGCCAGTCTCTGTTTTGATGTTTCTGTTTGGGAAATTTTTGGAACCTTATTGAATGGTTCTACTTTAGTGATCGCTACGGAGGAGCAACGTCATGATATTGTCTTGTTGAAAGAGTTGTTGATAAGTAAGTGCGTCTCGGTTGCGCTGATTCCGCCGGTACTGTTGTCTCGTTTCCCTCATCAGGAAATGCCGGATTTAACGGACCTTTGGGTTGGTGGAGACTCTACTTCTGGAAATGTGATCGAGTATTGGAAAAAGGAAAGGCGGTTTTATAATGGATATGGACCAACAGAGGCGACCGTTTGTGCGACCGCTTGTGAGATGGGTGACTTGATCGTGGCGAATGATATTGGTTTACCTTTGATAGGAGTAACCTGTTATGTGTTGGATTCGAATTTGAATTTGGTTCCCGATTATGTTTGGGGTGAACTTTATATTGGTGGACCACAAGTGACTTCTGGATATATTAACCGCCCGGAATTAAATAAGGAGAAATTTATCCCTAATCCATACGCAACGGCACGTGATCGGGAATTGGGAAGAAATTTAGTGCTTTATAAATCGGGAGATTGGGGCTCAAGATTGCCAAATGGACATCTTCTGTTTCATGGTCGAATTGATTTTCAGGTCAAGATAAATGGTTTCCGTGTTGAATTGGGTGAAATTGAGAGTCAGTTGAATCAATATCCGGCTGTTGCCAGATCGGTTGTTTTGGTCAAGACGGTGGCTGATGATAAGAGATTGGTTGCTTATATCTTGCCTGCCGAGAATTATAGGGATACGCTTTCGGGCCGTCAACTTAAGATCTATTTATCGGAAAGCTTACCTTATTATATGATTCCTTCTAAATGGATTTTCGTAAAGAGCTTTCCTTTGACGATTAATGGAAAGATAGATCTGAAGGCTTTGCCTGATCCGGATATGGGAGAAGATACGGATGCGGATATTGTTGCGCCTGAATCGACAGAGGAACGATTGTTGGAGCGTGTTGTCGCTGAGGTCTGCAAGATGGATAGGGTGAGTGTAGAGGCCGATTTGTTTGATATGGGAATTTCCTCAATAGAGGTTATGATGGTTATTGCCCAAGCGGCAAACTTGGGATTGGATTTATCGGTTTCCAGATTTTATCAAGGGAAAACGATTCGGGCGATTGTTCGTGACAACAAGGCGCAATTCTGTTTTTGGGCGGATGGAACGGATTTGGATGCGGATAAACCGGTCTTACTCCTGGTTTGTGGCGATGCCTATTTTAATCCGGATTACCAATATCTCGTGGAGAAATTTGGAAATGATTACGCTATTTTGGTGTTGGATTCGTATCATGCTTATTTCGCGTCAAGGGAAAACTTGGGTTGGGAAGAGTTGATGAATGTGTATAGGCGATTGGTCGCTAATGTCTTGGGTGATCGTGTGCCCCAATTGATCGCCGGTTTTTGTATCGGTGGCGAAATGGCCTTGTCTGTGGCCTCTTTGTTTGCGGGGCTCGATACCAAACCAACTCTCGTCTTGCTGGATAGTTTCGCTAATCGCCGGAAGTGGGGAATATGGTCTTTTGATTATGCGGAATCTTTGGGCATGTTGCGTGAACGCTTGGTCGAGGAGACGAGCGGATTACTTAAGTCTCAGGTATTATATGCTTATCCCGGTGATATTCGCTTGTTCCTGGCCAATCGGTTTACGACCGAGCATGTCCATGACGCGGATAAGAAAGGCGTTGAGGAGCGGGTTTATGGCCAATTCAGTGAGAACGCCTCCGCTTGGCGGGAACTGGTTCCGCATTGCCGGATAGAATGGATAGAGAGCGACCATTGGCATATGCTGGATCGGTTGGCTATCGACCGGATTTATGGCCGTTTAACGCATAAATAATTGACTCGCGGTATGATTAAGCCTTCGACTTTATTGAAATCGGAACGTTTGGGCGTTGTCGATGCCTTAAGGGGATTTGCCTTGATGGCGATTGTCCTTTTGCATAATTTGGAGCATTACAATATTTATCACCTGCCTGAAGGCCAGCCTTCGTGGTTGGACGCGTTGGATAAGGGGGTATGGGATACGGTCTTTTTCCTGTTCGCGGGAAAGGCGTTCGCCACTTTCTCCCTGTTGTTCGGGTTCAGTTTTTTCATACAGATGGATAACCAGGCCCGGAAGGGTAATGATTTCCGGTTGAGGTTCGCTTGGCGTTTGTTCCTGTTGGCGTTGTTTGCCCAGCTTCATGCCTTGTTCTATAATGGGGATATCTTATTGCTTTACGCTTTTTGTGGTTTCTTCTTGATTCCGGTGGCCCGTTTGTCTAATAAACTGGTATTGGTGATCGCCACGGTTTTGGTGAGCCAACCTTTTGAATGGTATCGGATGATTCGCGCGTTGATGGATCCGGCTTATGTGACCGATGTCGGGAGCCGGTTTATGGTGTATGCCAATCGGTGTTGGGGCGCGACGACCGATGGCTCGTTTCTCGAGGTTTTGGTTTCGAATATCGGCGACGGGCAATTGTACAGCAACTTTTGGCAAGTCGAGAACGGGCGCCTGTTCTTGGTCCCTGGGCTGTTCATGTTTGGCCTGTTGCTGGGGCGGTTGAGGTATTTCGTGAAAAGTGATCGCTCCCTTCGCTTTTGGAGGCGTCTGTTGCCGGCCTCTTTTGTCGTTTTCTTGGCCATGACCGCCCTAAAAGTGCTTTTGGCGGATTGGGTCGACGCGCGGAGTGATGCTTTTAAGGTCGCTTATGGCGTCGCGACCGGGTCGTATGTGAATCTTGCCATGATGTGCCTGTTGGTCTCCCTGTTCGTGTTGTTTTGGTTTCGGGTTGAGGCGGGTTATCGGATTCAACGTTTCCTGATTCCTTATGGGCGGATGAGCTTGACGAACTATATCTTTCAGTCCATAATCGGATGCTTTATTTATTATGGTTATGGCTTGGGGTTATGGCATTCCTCCGGGGCCACTTGCTCGTTGTTGATCGGGATCGGGATTTTCCTGTTCCAGCGCGCGTATAGTCGTTATTGGTTATCACGTTTCAGGCAAGGGCCGTTGGAGTATTTGTGGAAACGGCTGACTTGGCTGGGGAAAGCGGGTAGATGAGCGCGTAAGAAAAGGCGGGGAAGGCCAAAACGAGCCAGGTCTTATCTCTCGTTTGTCCCGTCGGACGTCTCCGACGGCATTTCGCGGCACTGTTTTGTCCTGTCGGACGTCTCCGACGGCGTTTCGCGGCACTGTTTTGTCCTGTCGGACGTCTCCGACGGCGTTTCGCGGCACTGTTTTGCTCCGTCGGACGTCTCCGACGGCGTTTCGCGGCACTGTTTTGCTCCGTCGGACGTCTCCGACGGCATTTTCGGATACTGTTGAGGGTGTGCCTAAGCGGTTTTCGCTTTTGGGCACACCCTCTTTTTGCTATCGTCAGTCATCAATCACTCTATTTTCTTCCGGTGATGCAAGAGCCCATAACCGTTGGTCATGTGTCGGCGACGTTCCCGGATCTCTTCCAATGTCTTGAGATCCCCGATCGCCGGCAACTCATGGCTTTTCGCGTCTTCCAGGAATTTCCAGGCATATTCGGAAGCCATCGCGGAGTCCCTGGCGGTCGGCAATCGTTTATCCAGCTTGCCGTCGAGGATGGAATTGGCGAAACGCTCGCATAACCGGTCGATATTTTTCCCGCCGTAAGGTTTTACGATCGTCTCCGTGACGTTCACGCCGCGCAGCTCGACCGTCGCGGTCTTGAAATCGTGGCTCATACGGGCGATTCCTTTCGTGCCAATGACGTCGATGTATGAATTGTGGGTCTGGTCCTTCGACAGCTGTCCATAGACAAATCCCTGGGTGATATCAAACACGATCCCATTCTCGAAAGTGCCATGGCATTGCAGCCACCACGGTTCCGGATAGCTCCACATCCTCAAGGCTTGGGCATGCCAGGTCTTGTACTCGCAGCCCGCGTACCACCGGGTGATATCCACGTAGTGCATGCCACAATCGTGAAACGCGGGACCCTCATATTCATGTCCCTCCCCGGGAGCCAGCCCGGGCGTCATGTGGCAGATCCGGATGATCGCCAACTCACCGATCTCTCCGCTATCGATGAACTCCTTGATCGTATTGTGATACCAGGAGTTCCGGAGGTAAAGATTGACTGTCGCCAGCTTATCGGAACTTTCAATAATCTTGACCGCTTCCCATTCCCGCGGGATAGAGTCGGCGATGGGTTTCTCGGAGATGACATGTTTCCCCGCCGCGACCGCTTTCTGGATTTGCTCAAGCCGGAAATTGGCCAAGGTAAATAAGCCTACCACATCCACTTCGGGATCATCAAAAACGATTTGCTCGTCGGCCACGATTTTGGAATTGGGAGAAAGCTTGTGGGCATATTCCCTCGCTTCCGGGTCAATATCGCAGATATAAGCGACTTCCCACTTGTCGTTTTTCAGCATTTCTTCCAGATAAAACCCTCCCATCCGGCCGAAACCAATAATTCCTACTTTTATCTTGTTTCCCATGATAGAATCTTTAATAGTTATTTCGCTTACAAAAGTAGCAAAAACGGGCGGTTATTTTTGCAATTTTATGT
>USAD01000143.1 GCA_900552415.1 uncultured Parabacteroides sp. | reverse complement strand
ATTTCTCCAAATCCTTCAAGGAAATCACCGGTGTCACACCGAAAAAATATCAAATGCAATGTATGCGCAACGGAAAGGAACAACAATCATGACACTCCCTCCGATCTTCCCTCTCCCCCGACACATCACCCCATCAGATGGGGTTACGGCACTGAACGGCGGCATCACCGCGCCCCCGGACTGCGCAGAAGATGCCCGCGCGTTTCTGCACATCCTCCGGCGTTCGGATTTTCACTGCGGTGAAACTAAAAATGGGTTGTCGCGGTGGAATCTGATCAAGGCTTGAGATCGGCCAGTCGGAGGGAGAGGCTGATCATCATGGAGAGCGCTGAAGGGTGATATTTGGCGATTGAGCATCCCACGTCGAACATCTTGATCCGGATACCGGCACCTGCCGATAGGCCGGACAAGCCATTACCGCCACCACTCAGTTTCATGTCGAGCGCGGTTTTAGGATTGTAGCCGACACCTACCCAGAAATTATCCGAGGGGATGAAATCGACACCGATCACGAAATGCTTCACGAACGCCTGGAAGAAAGAATCACCGTCGTACGTGTTATCCGCGTCGTCCACATACTGGAATTTCCAGCGGTTGAGGTATTGGGCGGTGAGGGAGAAACGGATTGGCGCGTGGCGCATCCTCTTGGAGAAACCCATCTGGATGTCCCATGGCATTTTCTGTCGCTCGTCGTAAAAGGGTTTTAGCTGGGCGCCGATGTTCTTCAGGACGAATCCATAGGAAAACTCAGTCTCCGAATTATAATAGCTGAGGCCCGCGTCGAAACAGAGTCCGATCGACGAGTAGTCCGCCAGGGCGGAATAGAGGAATTTCATCGACAGGCCGGCACGCCAGCGTTCGCTCAAGTCGCGGGCATAAAACCCTTGCAGGCTGATGTCCTTGGCGGAGAGCTTGCCCAGTTGGGTATTGTCGGGCGTTGTCTCCTGGATATCCCCATACGAGAAAAAGGAGGCGCCAACACCCCAAGCGCCCTTTTCGCCATGCGCTTTCGTAAAAAGGGCACTTCCGGCGTTGATGTCGGAGATGTAGTTCAGGTAGTTCAGGTTGATCGTCCCGTCCATCTCCGCGCCCAGCAGACCGGGATTGTGGAAGATCAGCGAGGGATCGTTCTCCACCAGCGAAACGGTGTGACCACCCATCGCGCTCGCACGGTTGGAGTTGGGCAGGCGGAGGAAGCTGAATGCCTCGTTGCCTGTTTGCGCCCAGCCGCCCAAGGCGACCAGCCCCAGGCCTATTGTGATGATACTTTTTCTCATAATCGCTAAAAATCGCCCAAAGATACGCTAATTCAGTAAAACTTGGGGCTACTTGCCGTTCGACTTTATTTGAACTCTTTGGATAGAGAACGGAAAAAAGAGGAATATGGTATATTTTTTAGTCATAATTTAGTGGACAATCCAAATTATTTGTATTTTTGCCCAAGTGAAAAGCACTCATAAACATTAAATATATGGAAGTAAAAAAATCACCGAAAGCGGACCTTGAGAGAGGCAAAGCCCTGAATACCCTGATGGGATTCGTCGTTGGTTTGGCGATCGTGTTCGTGGGCTTCGAATGGAGCACACGTGACGTGATGGTCGTTAAGGAGAGCGACCAGGTCCAAGACATTATCGCTGAGGAGGAAGTGGAAATCACGAGACCGGAGAATACGCCTCCGCCACCACCACCACCACCAGCGCCAGTCGTAACAGAAGTGTTGAACGTCGTTGAGGATGACGTCGAGTTGGAACAACAAGATATCTTGACCTCTGAGGATACGCAAGAGGCAGCGCAGACCGCTGTTTATACGCCGCCCGCAGCAGTAGAGGAAGAGGAAGAGGAAGCCGCTCAACAGATTTTCACCGTCGTAGAGGAAATGCCGGAATTCCCCGGTGGAAATGCGGAATTGCTGAAATACTTGGCTAAGTCAATTAAGTATCCGGTGATCGCTCAGGAGAACGGTATCCAAGGTCGTGTAATCTGTGCCTTTGTCGTTAACCGTGACGGTGCTATTGTTGACGCTGAGGTTTTGCGTGGTGTCGACCCGTCGTTGGATAAGGAGGCGCTCCGCGTGATTATGGCGATGCCGAAGTGGAAGCCCGGAAAGCAGAGAGGTAAACCAGTACGTGTAAAATATACCGTGCCTGTTACCTTCAGATTGCAGTAATACAACATCGCAAAAGAATAGGAGAGGTCGCGTCGTTCCGCGGCCTCTCTTTTTTACTTATACATTATTATATAGACAGCAATGAGAACATTCGAAGAGATATGCCGAACGATCGAGGAGGCGCTTGCTCGCCTGACGTTTGATCAACCCCCGCGTTCACTGTTTGATCCGATCACCTATATCTTATCGCTGGGCGGAAAACGGATCCGTCCGGCGTTGGCGTTGATGGCTTGCGACCTGTTTGGAGGGAAAGGCGATGATGTCCTTCAGCCGGCGTTGGGGCTCGAGGTCTTCCATAATTTCACCCTTTTGCACGACGACCTGATGGATGAGGCGGACCGGCGTCGCGACAAGCCAACAGTGCATACGCTTTGGAATCCCAATGTGGCGATCCTCTCGGGCGACGCGATGTTGATTTGCGCTTATCAGTTGGTGGCTAAGGCCAATGATAAGGCGATTCTTGAACTCTTCTCTCGCACGGCCCTCGAGATTTGCGCCGGTCAGCAATACGATATGGAATTTGAGTCGCGTCCCGACGTGACGGAGGAGGAGTATATCGAGATGATCCGGTTAAAAACGGCGGTCTTGTTGGCTTGTGCCTTGAAGGTTGGCGCGATGATCGGTGGGGCGTCAGCCGCTGACGCGGATGCCCTGTATGATTACGGTATCCATATCGGTCTGGCTTTCCAGTTGCAAGACGACCTGTTGGATGTTTACGGCGATCCCAAGACCTTTGGCAAGAATATCGGCGGGGATATCTTGTGTAACAAGAAAACCTTCCTGTTGATTAATGCCCTCTCCGCTGCCAGCGAGGAGCAGAGGCAAGTTATGGAGGATTGGATGGCGCGTAAGACTTATGACGCACAAGAGAAGATCGCGGCGTTTACCAATCTTTATAACGAATTATCTATACGAGACCTGACGGAGCGCCGGATTGAGGATTATTACCGGATGGCTAATGAGGACTTGGCCCGGTTGAGTATTGCCCCGGAGATCTTGTCTGTCCTGAAAGGAACTTGCGACCGTTTGATGAAACGAAAGAGTTAATAAGGCAGTATGGTAGGATTGATAGATACGCATTGCCATTTATATCTTGAGGAGTATGACGATGACCGGCAGAAGCTGGTCGATGAGGCGAGAGCGTCGGGCATTGACACCCTGTTGATGCCCAATGTTGATCTGGAGACGGTCGACCGCCTGTTCAGCTTGTGTGATGAGTGTCCCGATTTTGTCTATCCGATGATGGGCCTGCATCCGACGAGCGTTGGCCCCGATTACGTGGAGGCCCTGGGCAAGATCGAGCGCCTTTTGCCGGTGCGGTCTTACTGTGCCGTTGGTGAGATCGGTATTGATCTTTATTGGGACCAAACCTACAAGCGTGAGCAGATCGAGGTATTCGAGGAACAATTGCGTTGGAGCGCGGATTTGGGTTTGCCCGTCGCCATTCACGGTCGCGAAGCTTTTCCTTATATAATGGAGTCTATATATAAGGTAGGGCCTGAAAAGCTTTCAGGAGTTTTCCATTGTTTCGGTGGAACGGTTGAAGAGTTGGCTGAGATCACCCGTTTGGAGCGGTTCAAGATTGGTATCAACGGTATCGTCACGTTCAAGAAATCAACCTTGCCGGAGGTGTTGCGGAGCGCCACGATTGATCAGGTTGTCCTCGAGACGGACGCGCCTTATCTTTCTCCTGTGCCTTATCGGGGTAAAAGAAATGAGCCTGCCTACATTTGGAGAACGGCGGAGAAAGTGGCGGAGATTTTTCAGGTGAGCTTGGAGGATTGCGTGAAATCGACACGTGTGAATGCTTTAGAAGTGTTTAATAGCATAAATCGAAACCGTTGAGAAAAAATTTTTGAACAACTCTGAAAAATATTCCAAAGATATTGGCGTATGTCAATCAAAAACTATAGATTTGTGCACTGAAAAGATCGCGGACGGAAAAATTTTCATAATTTGCGTTCGATTCAGAGAGATCCTGTAGGAAAGGGAGAGATGCTCGAGTGGTTGAAGAGGCACGCCTGGAAAGCGTGTATACGCCTAAAGCGTATCGCGGGTTCGAATCCCGCTCTCTCCGCGACGGTAAATACCATGATGAAATTGAGAATAACAAAAACAAAATAAAAATAAGAGAATTATTAATCTTAAAAATTAAACACACAATGAAAAAGTTATTTGCAAAAGCATTCTTGGGTCTTTGTGCCCTTGGAACTTCTACTGTCGCATTCGCTCAGGACGCTGCAGCAGCAGCTCAACCAGCGGTTGAAGGTGGTCTTTATCAAGCATTGAAGGTTAAATTCATCGAGGGTGGCGCGGACTTTATGAGTACGCTGGCTATCGCTCTTATTTTTGGTTTGGCATTCTGCTTGGAGAGAATTATCTATCTGAATTTGGCTGAGATCAATACTTCTAAATTCCTGAAGAGCTTGGAAGATGCTTTGGACAAGGGCGACATTGAGGGCGCTAAAGCGATCGCTCGTGATACGAGAGGTCCTATCGCTTCTATCGCTTACCAAGGTTTGATGAGAATTGATCAAGGTATCGATGTCGTTGAGAAATCAATCATCTCTTACGGTGGTGTACAGAGCGGTCTGTTGGAGAAGAACTTGTCTTGGATCACGTTGTTCATCGCGATGGCTCCGTCATTAGGATTCTTGGGAACTGTGGTTGGTATGGTCATGGCGTTCGATAAGATTGAGCAAGTAGGTGATATCAGCCCGACGGTCGTTGCAGGTGGTATGAAGGTGGCCTTGATTACGACTATCGGTGGTTTGATCGTCGCTTTGATTCTTCAGATTTTCTACAACTATTTGTTGAGCAAGGTAGAGGCCTTATTGAACCAGATGGAAGATGCTTCTGTTACATTGGTTGACTTGGCTCTGAAATATAACCTCAAATTCAAAAAATAATCGACCATGGCAGTTACTAAGATAAGAAAATTATCCAGTTGGACACTGTTGATCATATCGATCATCTCAGTCATTGTCCTTGGAATATTCTTCGGTGGAGGTGTCGAGGATCCTTCTGCTGAGATTAAGAATTACATATATACTGGACTTTTATTGGATTGGACTTATGTTGTTTTCGCGGTTACGCTTGTTGCTTTGGCCGTATTGGCTCTCTGGCAGTTCGCTTCTGTGCTGAAAACAAATCCTAAATCCGCTTTGAGGTCTCTCATCGTGGTTGTGCTTTTCGCTCTTTTGTTGATCATTACTTATTCAATGGGTGATGGTACGCCTTTGACAACGTTGAACGCGGATTCTCAGACCTACAACACGCCTTTCTGGTTGAAGGCAACGGATATGTGGATTCAATCCTCTCTTGTTTTGTTCATCGCTATCATTTTGGTAGTTTGTGCGGGTACTGTAAAAAGGATATTAAATAAGTGATAAAATAAAAAGATATGGGTAAGAAAAGAAAGACACCGGGTATCAATGGTTCTTCTTCAGCCGATATTGCTTTCATGTTGCTTATCTTCTTCCTTATTACGACTTCAATGGATACGGACCAAGGTTTGGCAAGACGTTTGCCGCCTCCTGTACCCAAAGATCAGAAGAATGATGCGGATGTTGATATTAAGAAAAGGAATCTGTTGGTTGTCTTGATCAATAGTAACAACCAGATCCTTTGCGGAGATGAGTTTATCGACATCAAGCAATTGAAAGATCGTGTGAAGGAGTTCGTCGCGAACCCGTCAAATAATGAGCACATGCCTGAGAAAGTGGAGGTCGATGTGCCCTTCTTTGGAAAACGTATGGTAACGAAGAATCACGTCATCTCTTTGCAGAATGACCGTGGTACGGAGTATCAAGCTTATATTGATGTGCAGAATGAGATCGCTGCCGCTTACAACGAGTTGAGAAACGATATTTCTCGTGAGAAATTCGGTAAACCGTTCGCTGAGTTGGCTCCCGATCAACAAGAGGCTGTTCAGGATATCTATCCTCAGAAGATCTCTGAGGCTGAGCCTAAAAACTATGGAGGGGTGAAATAATGGGAAAATTTAGTAAAGCGGGCGGTCGTGAAATGCCCGAGTTGAATACCTCTTCATTGCCTGACTTGGTGTTCGCGTTCTTGTTCTTCATCATGATGGTAACCACCATGCGTGAGGTGACTTTGAAAGTGGAGTTCCATGCGCCGCAGGCTACGGAGTTGCAGAAATTGGAAAAGAAATCTTTGGTGACTTTTATCTATGTTGGTAAGCCAACACCGGATTTGAGAGCAAAGATGGGTTCCGAGACGCGTATCCAGTTGAATGACCCTTTCGCTGAGACTTCAGAGATCCAGGACTATATCGCCCAGGAGAAGTCTTCAATGAAAGAGGAGGACCAGCCGTTCATGACGGTTTCCATTAAGGCGGATAAGGAAACGAAGATGGGTATCATTACCGATATCAAACAAGCGCTTCGTGAGGCTTACGCTCTTAAGATTAGTTACTCTGCCGCTAGACGTGTCAATTAATCAATTCTATCTTCATAAAAAAGGCTGCCCAAAACGGACAGCCTTTTTTTTATGCGTTATAGACATGCTTGTGAATCTTTTCTTTTACATGATTGAAGTCTTTTTCCAGATCGAGCGGGCCATAGGTCATTAGGCGCATCTCCAGGAAATCATCCCCTTTCCTGTAAGGCGGTTGGAAATAGGTGTGCGTGTCAAGCTTGAGTCCGAGCCGCTCATAGAAACCAATTCGGCGCTTGCTCATTTCGTCGTTAGGCATTTCTACCTCCAGGACAACAGGTTTGTCTAGTTGTCCCAAATAGGCCTTAAAGGCTTTTGAGCCGATGCCGCCGTTGCGCATGGACTCGTCGATCGCGAAATGTTCCAGGTAGATGAAATCGCCAAAATCCCAACCCGTAATGAATCCGGCATACTGCTCATCCCGTATCAATGTCGTTAAGCTGAAACGAGGCTCATTAGCTATTAGGTTAAGTACCAATTCATAATCTCTTCTCTCGTTTGCTGGGAATGAATCTTCGTACGTTTTTTTTACAAGTTTTGTCTCTGGAGCGTTGATGTCCTCAACCCTTCTTAAGTTAATCTGATTTGTTTCCATGTTTTTTAATTGATTATTTTGTTGCTTTCAGATGAGTAATATTTTATTCTTAGATCTAGGATATGTATAAGTTTTACTTTACTTTTGTATTAAATTGAAAGTACAGATTTATAGCTATCAA
>USAD01000142.1 GCA_900552415.1 uncultured Parabacteroides sp. | reverse complement strand
AGAAACAGTGGTAGATCTCTTCGAAGAGGCGCAACCGGTCTTGCAGTCTCGAGTGGTCGTCGGGCGTGTTTGGGGGTGGATTCGGATAGGCCGGTTCGAAATGGTTGCTCATCCTTCCCCTGAAATGGATCCAATAGATAGTCCACGGATCCTCGTCGTCGGCACCGAACGAGTAGGGCGTTCCGGCTGGGATGATCAGGTAATGGTTCTCGTGTACCGGATAGGTGACACCACCAATCTTATACCAACCTTTGCCCGCCGTGCAATAGATGAGCATGGAATAGTCGCATCCCCTCTCTTTCAACACATAATGATATTTTACGTGCGGGAAATAGCCGATCTTTCGGATATAAAGATTACCGATGACCGGATCTTCTCCATATTTCTCCAGCTGGTTTTCCGGAAGCGAGATAAAGCGTTCGCCCTTGAATCCCTCCTTAATTTTCGCCATAACTCACAATCGTAAGATAGTATAAGTAAATCGCAACAAAGGTACGGTTTGTTTCCGGATAACCACACTATTTTCGCGGAAAACAAGAATTATCAAGAAAATGAAAGTCAAGACTTTTTTTGCCGGGATGGCCGGCTTGTTGTTGGTCTCGTGTGGTACGACCGACCCGGAAGTGGAATTGGCGCGGCGGATTCAGGCCGACCAGAGCTTGTGTCAGGTCGACAGCATGGCACGGGCGGTCATTGGCCAGGGATTTAACGCTGGCAGTGGTTATTCGCAGATTTGGGCGAGAGATATGAATACCTTTATAGAGACGGCTTGCGAGGTTTCCGATACCAAGGCGATCCGTGACGCGATCCTGCTCTTTTTCGCCTTGCAACAACCCAATGGCGAGATGATCGACGGCTATGTGCTGAAGCCGGAGTTCACCTGGTATGATAATCATCCCTATTACTCGGATGCGGCACCCGAGCACGTGGCCTTCAAGAACACGGTCGAGACCGACCAGGAGAGCTCTTTGATCCAGATCATCGGGAAATATGTCCGCAAAACGGGCGACCGTTCGATCCTGGAGGAGACCATCGCGGGGAAGAGCGTGATGGAGCGGATGACGGAGATGGTCGATTACCTGTTGCGTGAGCGGTACAGTGAGCGTTATGGCCTGCTCTTTGGGGCGATGACGGCCGATTGGGGCGACGTGCAACCGAATGATGACTTCGGGTGCGACATGAACGAACTCTCCTCCCGGGCGATTGATGTCTATGATAATGCCATGTTTATCATCGCTCTCGACGACTTGGCCGAATTGACGGCGGACGAGGCGGCCCGCTCACGCTGGCAGGCGCTGAGAGAGAAGATCACCCGGAATGTCCGGACGCATCTTTGGGACGCCAAGAACCGGAAGTTTATCCCGCATATCTACCTGGACGAGTCGCCGATTCCGGAAGGGTTCGACGAGAACAGTATCCATTATCACGGCGGAACGGCGGTGGCTATCGAGGCGGGCCTGTTGTCGCGCGAGGAGATCGCTGTGGTGAATGCCCAGATGGTGGAGAACGTGCGCCTGTCGGGCATGCCGAGTATCGGTCTGACGCTCTATCCAACCTATCCGGAGAATTTCTTCCGGGGCGGTATGGCTAAGGCCTATGTCTATCAGAACGGTGGCGACTGGACCTGGTTTGGCGGTCGGATGATCCAGCAGTTGATCGCGAACGGTTTCGTGAAGGAGGCCTATGAGGAGGTTCGTCCGATGATCGACCGGGTGATCAAGAACGAGGGTTTCTATGAGTGGTATGGCATGGGAGGCGTACCGAGCGGAAGCGGTCATTTCAAGGGATCGGCTGGCGTATTGGCCAAGGCTATCGAGATGTTTGGAGATTGGACGGACGAGAAACTGGATAAATAAGGATAAGTGATGAGAAAGAGCAATTACGATAAGTATCCCGCCACTCGTGTGGAGGGTGAGTTATGGAAAGGCTGGCAAGCCATCCGTGAAAAATTGGCCGCCGTATGCGATGCGGAGAAGGTCTGTGTTTTGGTGGTTGAGTGTTATCAGGGCGTTTATCATGAGGAAATTATTGAGGGACTGAAGGCTTTGGCCCCGGCCTTGTGGATCGACACACGGTCACTGTTCAAGTCGGTACCTGAGATCGAGGCGATGACCTATCCGTACGTGACCGACGACCGGCTGTTTGGTTTCCGGTCGAATTTCACCTATGATGACTTCTTTGATCCAGACAAGCGGGTGTCGGCCTGCGAGCGGATTCGGATGACGGAGGGTTTGGTTGTAATCTATGGTCATGGCGCGGCAACGCTCTGTCCGGATGCAGACAAGATTGTTTATGTGGATATGGCTCGTTGGGAGATCCAGTTGCGCTCACGGCGTCATGAGATTGATGGACTGGGCGTCGAGAACCGGGTGGAAGGAGCCTCTTTCCATTATAAGCGGGGCTATTTCGTCGACTGGCTGGGCTGCGACCGCCTCAAGAAGCGGTTGCTTCCGAAAGCCGATTATTGGTTGGACACGCATCGGGCGGGCGAGCCCAAGATGATCTCCGGCGAGACCTTGCGCCAGGGATTGACCAAAACGGCGAGGCAGCCTTTCCGTGTGGTGCCGTTCTTCGATCCGGCTCCCTGGGGTGGCCAATGGATGAAAGCGGTATGCGGCCTCGATCCGGAGCCCGCCAATTATGGCTGGTGCTTCGATTGCGTGCCCGAGGAGAACAGCTTGTATTTTAATATAAAGGGTGAGTTATTTGAGATGCCTGCCAATAATCTTGTATTCTACAAGACGCGAGATCTGCTGGGTGGACCAGTGGAATCTCGCTTTGGGCAGGATTTCCCGATCCGTTTCGATTTCCTTGATACGATCGGTGGTGGCAACCTGAGCCTGCAAGTTCACCCGACGACACAATATATCCGTGATACTTTCGGTATCTATTATACGCAGGACGAGAGTTATTATCTGCTCGATGCCGAGCCGGGCGCGACCGTGTTCCTGGGTTTGCGTACGGGCGTGAATCCCGACGAGATGATCGCCGCTCTCAATGAGTCGCAGGCGACGGGCAAGCCTTTTGAGGCGGAGCGGTTCGTCAATCGCTGGCCTGCGAAGAAGCACGATCATTTCCTGATTCCTAATGGAACGATCCATTGCTCGGGTGCGGGTGCCATGGTGCTCGAGATCAGCGCGACGCCCAGCATCTTCACCTTCAAGTTGTGGGATTGGGGCCGCTTGGGATTGGATGGGCTGCCCCGTCCGATCAATATCGGACACGGCTCGAAGGTGATCCAATGGGAGCGACAGACGGAATTTACCCGTGATAACCTGGTGAACCGGGTGACGCCTATCGCTTCGGGCGAGGGCTGGAGAGAGGAACGGACCGGCTTGCATGAGAATGAGTTCATCGAGACCCGGCGCCATTGGTTCACGGCGCCCGTGACGCACCATACGGATGGTGGCGTGCAGGTGTTCAACCTTATCGAGGGCGACGAGGTAATTATCGAAAGCCCGACGGGCGCTTTCGAGCCGTTCGTGGCGCATTATGCGGAGACCTTCATTATCCCGGCCGCCGTGGGCGAATATACGATCCGTCCTTATGGTCTTTCGGAAGGAAAGGAATGTGGTACGATCCGGGCTTCCGTCCGGTTCAGGCAATAACCCTTGGAAACTATTGTTATGGGAACAGAAAATAGAATTGTGATGACTTTGGATGCGGGAGGGACCAATTTGGTCTTTTCCGCTATCCAGAATGGCCGGGAGGTGGCGACGCCTGTTCGTTTTCCTTCGGTGGTCGATGACCTGGAGGGTTGTTTGTGTACCTTGCGGACAGGTTTCGAGACCGTGCGGCGTCAGCTGGCGGACGAGCCTGTGGCGATCAGCTTCGCTTTTCCCGGTCCGGCCGATTATCGGGCGGGCGTGATGGGCGACCTTCCCAATTTTCCCGCTTTTCGTGGTGGCGTGGCACTCGGGCCTTTCCTGGAGAACCATTTTGGGATGCCCGTCTTTATCAATAATGATGGAAACCTGTTCGCTTATGGTGAGGCGAAAGTGGGTCTGTTGCCTGAGATCAACGCTCGCCTGGAGGCATCTGGCAGCTCAAGGCGTTATCGGAACCTGATCGGTGTTACCCTGGGCACGGGCTTTGGTTGTGGCGTGGTCGTGAATGGAGAGTTGCTGTTGGGCGACAACCAGGTCGGAGGCGACTTGTGGTGCTTGCGCAACAGGCGTTATCCAGAATATATTGTTGAGGAGAGCGTTAGTGTCCGGAGTATCAAACGGGTCTATGCACGCTTGTCGGGCGATGCCTCGATCTTGACGCCCAAGACGATCTTTGATATCGCTGAAGGGCTGGAACCGGGCAATCGGGAAGCGGCACGCTCAGCCTTCGCCGAGATGGGCGAGATGGCAGGCGAGGCGATCGCGGCGGCATTGACGTTGGTCGATGGTCTTGTCGTGATTGGTGGAGGCTTGTCGGGTGCCGCCAAATATATCTTGCCAGCCTTGATGGCAACCTTGAGGGAACAGGTCGGTATGATGGACGGCTCCCGTTTCGATCGTCTGCAGATGACACCATTCAACCTGGAGGAACCGGCAGAGATGGCCGCTTTCCTGGAGCCGACAGAAGGACGGGTACATGTGCCTGGAACGGATCGTTGGGTGAATTACGATATTGGTCGCCGAACCGGAATAGCCCTCTCTAAACTGGGGGCCAGCCGGTCGATTGCTATGGGCGCTTATTTGTTTGCCTTAAATGAGTTGGATAAATAAAATTAAAGAATAAGTTTAAGAGATAAACGCCATGAGAACAAGTTGGATTTTGTTGTGTGTGTTGGGCCTGACACTCGCTTCGTGCGGCCGGTCCGAAGATAAGGAGGAGAAGCGGGAATCCTTGGTTTCCTATGTGGAGCCCCGCATTGGGACGGCGCATTGTCGCTGGTTCCATTTCACGCCGGGTGCCGTGCCTTTCGGAATGGCGAAGCCCGCTCCGTCCACCAATGGCCATTTGGGCAACAAATGGGGTTGGGAAGCGACGGGCTATGATTATCGGGAGCTCTCAATCGAGGGTTTTCCCTGTTTGCATGAGTTTCAGGTCGGAGGTATTGTCTTGATGCCGACCGTCGGCGAGTTGCTGACAGTGCCGGGTTTGCCGACGGATAGCGTCAAGCGAGGTTATCGTTCCCCATTCCGTCGGGAAACAGAGGTAGCGACGGCCGGCTATTATTCCGTTCGGCTGGATGATTATGATATTTTAGCCGAGCTGACAGCGACACCTCGGGTCGCTTTCCAGCGTTATTCTTTCCCTGCGGGCGAGATGAACCATATCCTGTTTGATATTGGTAACCGGCAAGGAGAGAGCGGAGCCGTGAAAGATGCGCTTGTCACTTATACGGACGACGGAAGAGTTGAGGGCTGGGTGATTACCGAGCCGGAATATGTGAAGAAATACCAACCGGGGACAACCGTTCCGCTCTATTTCTCGGCTGTATTGGATAAGCGGCCGGATGCGGTTGGCGCTTTTAACGGGACGAAACGAACCGATGGCGCCCGGCAGGCGAAAGGTGTGGGTGCCGGGCTTTATTTGACCTATCGTTTCGGACAGCCGGAGCAGGTGACCGCTAAGGTCGGGCTCTCATACACTTCGGTCGAGAACGCCCGCCTTAACCTGGAGCGGGAAGCGTCCGCTCTTACTTTCGACGAGGCAAAGGCGACTGCTATCGCCACTTGGGAGGATTATTTGGGACGAATCCGGGTGGAGACGGATCGTCGTGACGATATGGTGAAATTCTATACCGGTCTTTATCATGCCCTGTTGGGTCGTGGTCTGGCGAGCGACGTAAATGGAGCCTATCCTCGTCACGACGGTACGGTCGGACAATTGCCGCTTGACGCGGACGGTAAACCGGTCCATAATCTCTATAATACCGATGCGGCCTGGGGGACACAATGGAATCTGGCGCAGCTTTGGACATTGGCCTATCCGGAATACATGAACGACTACATCAGCAGTCACCTGAGAGTTTACCAGGATGCGGGTTGGCTGGCCGACGGACTGGCTAACAGCCGTTATGTCTCGGGCGTCGGGACCAACCTGTTACCTGTCATCATCGCTGGTGCCTATCAGTGTGGCCTTCGGGGATTTGATACCAAAGTGGCATATGAGGCCTGCCTGAAGAATGAATTGGATGGTGAGAACCGGCCTTTCGGGGCGGGCAAGGTCAACACCCGTGAGTTCGTGAAGTACGGTTATGTGCCGCATATGGACGAGGGCGAGGGCTATCACGAGACCTTTATGTTCTCCGCTTCTCATACGCTGGAATATTCCTATAGTGCCTGGGCTGTCGCCCAATGGGCCAAGGCCGTGGGCGACGAGGCGAACTACGAGCGGCTGACGGCGTTGTCGAAAGGCTGGGAACGGCTCTATGATCCCTCGTGCGATTTCATTCGCCCGAAGAGGGCCGATGGCCGTTTTGTCGATAACTTCGATCCGATGCAGGTGTGGCGTGGTTTCCAGGAGGGAAATGCCTGGCAATACACCTTCTATGTCCCGCACGACGTAAAGGGGCTTGTCTCGAAAGTAGGAGCCGACGTGTTCAACGCCCGGCTTGACAGTATCTTTACCGTCTCGCGTGACTTGATCTTCAGCGGAGGCAAGGAGGTGAACGCCTTCGCCGGCTTGCGGACACTCTATAATCACGGTAACCAGCCCTGTCTGCACATCTCGTGGCTATTCAATGAGGCTGGCCGTCCGTCGTTGACCCAAAAATGGGTACGGGCGATTCTCGACGAGTTTTATGGAATCGATGGTCTTCACGGTTATGGTTATGGGCAGGACGAGGATCAAGGGCAGTTGGGTGCCTGGTATGTCATCTCTTCGATCGGTCTGTTTGATGTAAAGGGCTTGACAGATCCAGAGCCTTCGTTCAGTATGGGCGCGCCTTTGTTCGATAAGGTGACGATCCATCTTGATGAGCGTTATTATCCGGGTAAGACTTTTGTTATTGAGACTAAGAACAATCGGGGCGAGGCATCCTATGTACAGGATTTTGTGTTGAATGGTCAGCCTTTGCATGACGTGCGATTGCCTTTCTCGGAAGTGGTGAAAGGTGGTCGTCTGGAGATTGGAATGGGCGAGGAGCCAAAAGATAATTATTAAGGCTATGGGACAGGACAAGAACAGATTCAATCCGGCCATCCTGCCGATCCTGTTTGGCTTCTTCGTGATGGGTTTTGTCGACGTGGTTGGTATCGCGACCAACTATGTGAAAGGTGATTTCGGCCTGTCGGACACGATGGCCAACCTGATCCCGATGATGGTGTTCCTCTGGTTCGCTCTCTTCTCTATTCCTTCCGGAATCCTGATGAGGCGTGTTGGGCGGCGTCGTACGGTGGCGCTGGC
>USAD01000141.1 GCA_900552415.1 uncultured Parabacteroides sp. | reverse complement strand
CAATAGAACCGCTGCTCATCATATTGGTTCACCACCTCGGGCAACATTTGATGGAATAGTTTCTCATAGTCGAACCAGACTTGGGCGGCGGTCTCTTTGCTGTAAGGCTTTTGCCAATTCCAGTCGTTCCAACCGATCAGGTTCTCGTTGTTGCCACACCATAAGGCGATACAGGGATGGTTGCGCAGGCGTTTGATGTTATCGATGGTCTCTTGCCGGACATTGTTTATGAAAGCCTCGTCGCTTGGATACATGGCACAGGCGAACATGAAATCCTGCCAGACCAATAATCCGTTTTGGTCGCATAACTCATAAAACAGGTCGTTCTCGAAAAAGCCTCCGCCCCAGATCCTGAGCATATTCATGTTCACGTCGGTCGCCTGTTTGATGACGCCTTCATAATCCGCTTGTGTCGCTCTAGGGATGAACATGTCTTGGGGAATGTAGTCGGATCCCTTGATAAAGATTCGCTCGCCATTCAGCTCTACCAGGAATGACTCACCGGACGCGTCTTTTTCCTGGATGATCCGTACGGTTCTTAAGCCCGTATAGTCGTTTAAGGTTGAGACGGTCTTCCCGTCGATTTTGGCCTCAATCCTGAAATGGTAAAGGTTCTGTTCTCCCAAACCTTTGGTCCACCACCATTTGGGATTGTTGATGGTAAGAGGGATCTGGATGTAATTTTTCCCGTATTGCAGTCTTTGGCTGATTTCCTGGGTTTGATTGGTCTCCACGCAAGTCAGGGAGATGGTCGCTCTTTGGTAGGCGCAGGATCTCACTTCTATGACATTCATCAATTCGGCCTTTTCTTTTGTAAGGGAAAGCTGCTTGAACTGGATATTCTCAATCTGGACTTTGTCCCAGGCTTTCAAGATGATCGGTCGCCAGATACCGCAGGTTAGATAAATGGGTCCCCAATCCCAGCCAAAGTGATAGGCCGGCTTGCGTATGTAGACGTAACGGTCATCTTGGGCCAGATAAGACCTATTCTTGAGCACTTCAACAACTTTGGCCGCCGACTTGAAGATGATACGCAAGGTGTTGTTCCCTTCGTTGAGCCATTGCTTGCAATCCAGTTTATAGGTCCTGTGGAAATTCTCGGTAGACAATACCTGGTAGTCGTTGATGAAAATGGTGGCATAGGTATCCAGTCCATAAAATACCATCTCGACAATATCCTTTTCCAAGACCTCCTTGGATATCGTGAAATGGGTTCGGTATTCCCAGTCTTTCTCTCCGATCCATTGTAGCTCCTTCTCGTTGTTACGATAGTATAGATCCGGTATTTTACCGGCGTTGAAGAGATCGGTGTGCACTGTTCCCGGGACAGTCGCTGGTAGCCAGTTGTCGGAACTTTCCTGTTCCCTGAATTGCCAGTCCATGTGTGAAAGGTTAATTTCTATCGGACCGGGCGATGCCGCTTCGCAAATCATAGGTAATAACATTAAGATGTAAAATAAGAGATGTTTTTTCATGATGTTTGTTTTTGATTTCGAGTGGCAAAGCTAGTGTAAAGGTTATCGGCAGGATAGTCTTTTCCTGTCAATTCATGTCATTATTTTGAAATCTGCGAGGCGGGATTCAATACCAGTCTTTCCGTTTCATGTAGAGCCAGGTGCCTATCGCTGTCAGGATCATGATGGCCCAAGCCGTAGCATAGCCGTAACGCCAGTCCAGTTCGGGCATGACCTTGAAATTCATGCCCCAGATTCCCGCCAGGAAGGTCAACGGGATGAATATCGTGGAGACGACGGTAAGCCGTTTCATGATCCGGTTCATGCGCAGGTCGTTGTTGGCGATGTAGAGGTCGACCAATGAGGAGGTGATCTCCCGGCAGCTCTCCGTTGTTTGCAGGATAAACAGCAGTTGGTCTTGCAGGTCGTAATATACCGGCAAGAGATCCGGCGTGACGATGCCGTTGTCCGTGCGGAGCAATTTGGGGAATTGCTCTTTCAGGGGCTGGCAATTGCGTCGGATGAGCATGTATTCCCGGCGGTGCCGTTGGATATCGGGGCCGATGTTCTTCTGCTCGTCGTTGGGGTCGAGCAAGGTCTCCTCCAGGTCGCCCAGTGTCTCCTCGACCCTTGAGATGATTTCAACCAGGGAGGCGATGAGCGAGTTGAGCAGGAAAACCAGGAGAAGCCCGATCGTTTTCTCACGAATGCCCAGCAGGTTGTTGCTGATGGCTTGGTGGACCGAGTCGAAGAGACCGCTGTTCCGTTCCGTGAAGGTGATGATCGTGTTGCCCATGACGAGGATGGTGACATGCTCCGGGCGCAGCTCCTGGTCGTCGTCGAAATAGCAGGTATTCAGCACGATCAGCAGGTGCCCGTTGTATTCCTCGATTTTGGCGACGTGTTGGGGCGTCAGGATGTCTTTCGCGTCGACGTTGTGCAACCCAAATTCCTTGGCCAGGCGCGAGATCAGCTCATCGTTGGTCAGTCCGCTGACCTCCAGCCAGTTGATGTGGCTCGGGTTGATCAGTTTCTTGAAGGAGGTGCCTGATGGGTCGATGGTCTTGCTCGTCAGGCTGTGCGCGTCGTATTGCGTAAGGCGGAGCCCCGTGACGGTCTTTTCCTCGCCTACGTAGTAATACTTCTCCGAGAGTTTCCGGTTGGAGATGCGTTTTTTCCTCCTTATCGCGTCTTTTCGTCTCATGATCCTGAATATCTTTTAGGTTTAACCGAGTTCGACCACCGTGATGCCCGCCCCGCCAAACTGGACATGCTCGTCGTGATAGCGGCGTACGCCCGGAACGGTGCTCAGGTAATCGCGTATCAGCTGGCGCAAGATGCCACTGCCCGTCCCGTGCAGGATCCGCACCTTTGACGCGCCGACTTGTATGGCGTCGTCGATAAAATAGGTAACGGTTTGCAACGCCTCGTCGCCCCGCATGCCCCGGACATCGATCTCCTGCTTGAAATGGAGTTTCTTCTCGTGCATCTCGTCTCGTGTCTTCTCGCTGATGAAGGTGCTCTTGGGCATCTCTTTCTTGATTTGGTTGTTGCTGACCTTCTCGAGCTGGTCGAGCTTGAGGGTGCTCTTGATCATGCCAAAGGCCACGACCGCCTGCTTGCCGTCGATGGACAGGACGTTGCCCGCCGAGGTCTGTCCCTTGAGCCGGACAAGGTCGCCTTCCCGGATCGTCTCCTTGTCGAACCCTTTCGGCTTTTCCTCCTTTGCTCGCTTGTTCTTGCGCTCGTTGCGAGCCTTGATCTTGGCCATCTCGCGTGCCAGTTTCTCATTCTCATCCTGGGTCGCCGAGATCCCGGTCTTGAACTCCTGGAGCGATTGCCGGGCCAGTTTGGTCTGTTCCTTGTCGGCCTGCGCCTCCCGGATCTCCCGGATCGTGTTCTCGATCTTGGCGTTGCTCTCGGTCAAGAGGCGTTCCGCCTCGTTCTTGGCCTCCTGGATTATCTCTTTCCGTTGCTGGTTGATTGCCGCCAGCTCCTTCTCGTAGCGTGCGGTGATCTCCTCCAGCCGTTTTTCCTGCTGCCGGACGTTTTGCCGCTTGTTCTCCCAATAACGCTTGTCGCGAACGATATCCTGCAGGTATTTATCCATATTGATGTAGTCGGCGCCCACCTTCTCTGAGGCGTCGGCGATCACCTCTTCCGGCAAACCGATCTTGCGGGCGATCTCGATGGCGAACGAGCTGCCCGGGTTGCCGATCGAGAGGGTGAAGAGTGGCCGCATGAGGTGGCGGTCGTAGAGCATGGCGCCATTGACGATCCCATCCGTCTCCTCAGCGAAGTGCTTCAGGTTCTGGTAGTGGGTCGTGATGACACCGAAACTCCCGTTTCGGTTGAAGCGGTCGAGGAGCGCCTCGGCGATCGCCCCGCCGATCTGGGGCTCGGTACCGCTACCGAACTCGTCGATCAGGAGGATCGTGCGCTCGTCGCAGTTCTTGACGAAAAATTTCATGTTCATCAGGTGGGAACTGTAGGTACTCAGGTCGTTCTCGATGCTCTGCTCGTCGCCGATATCGATGAACATCCGGCTGAACAGGCCCGTGCGCGAGCTTTCGTGCAGGGGGATCAGGAGTCCGCATTGCAGCATGTATTGCAGGAGCCCGACCGTTTTGAGGCAGACCGACTTACCGCCGGCGTTGGGGCCGGAGATCAGCAGGATCCGTCTCTCTTCCGTCAGCTCGATATCCAAAGGGACGACGCTTTTGCCCTGTTTTTTCAGGGAAAGGTAGAGCAGAGGATGGATGGCCCGTGCCCAGTCCATTTGCCGCTTGTCCTCGAATCGGGGCTTGATCGCCTGGAGCTCGTCCGCGAAAAGGGCCTTTGCCCGGATGAAGTCAATGTCGGCCAGGAACTCATACGAGTTGAGGATATCCGGCGCTATCGGGCGGACCTGATCGGTGAACTCGGTCAGGATCCGTACGATTTCCCTTCGCTCGTCGCTCTCCAGTTCACGGACACGGTTGTTGGCCTCGACGACCACCTCCGGTTCGATAAAGACGGTTTTTCCGCTGGCGGACTCGTCGTGGACAATACCCTTGATCTTCCGCTTGAACGCCGGGGCGACGGGGATCATCAACCGGCCGTCGCGCATGGTCGGGGCGACATCCTTCTCGACAAACCCCTCTGTCTGCGCGGCGCGCAGGATGGATTGCAGGCTTCGTGAGATGCCACCCAGCGTCGAGGCGATTTCGCTTCGTATCCTGGCCAGGGTTGGCGAGGCGTTATCCTTGATTTTACCGAATTTGTCGATGATCGTGTCGATCGATTCCACCAGGCGCGGAAAGACCATGATCTCGCCCGCCAATGCGGTGAGGGCGGGATATTTGATCTCCTCGTCCTCGGTCGGTTTCAGGAAACGGACGATGTCGTTGATGGTCTGGAGCGAACGTTTCAGGTCGAACAGCTCCTTCTCGTCGAGCCAGGTCCCTTCCGGGCGGATCCGTTTCAGCGAATAGCGGACATCAAAGAAATAGTTGGCCGGGAATTCCTCGTCGCCCCTCAAGAGTTTCAGGAACTCGTCGGTCTCCTCCAGCCATCTCGCCACGGTCGCGTAGTCGTCGGAAAAGTGGGCCTCCTCGACCCTTCCTTTCCCCAATGGACTTAAGCACTTGTCCGCCAAGAGCTGGCGAATCTTGTCGAATCCGATCTTCTGCTCGAAGTTGTTCGGGTATATTACGGGCATGGTGGGGCTCATTTAATCTGGATTGTCGTTTCCGTATGGACATTTGGCCGGATGACGACCTCTTTTCTCTCTTTCCCACGCTTGATCACGAACGTGCAGGCGTTGTTGCCCGACGGATTGATGTAGGGGGTGAAATAATAGAGGTAAGAGAACGCGCCCAGGTTGTCGGGCTCATTGATGGCGTCGGCCACCTGCGGGTACTTGAAGACATCCCACAGCATGCAGTACTTGAAGCCGTTCGAGTCGGTGAAAATGCTCTTGGGATCCCGATACGACAAGGTCTTCGTGATGAATTGCTTGTAGGCTTTCGAGAACTCTTCCGACGTATAGTCCATCTTGTTGCGGCCGATCCTCTCCACCACATCCCTGGCCCGGATGCCCACCTCGTAGGCGGGTGAGTTTTTCCTGACCTCCGAGATGAGCTCAAGGCGGTCGATATCATAGCTGATACCCGTGTAGTTATAGCTTTTCATGCTGACGTGGAACGGGACATTCTTCCCATATTTCACGTAAGGATATTGCATGAACATCAAGGGGGCGTGCGCTTTCGCGTAGTCGGCGAGCGAATAGGAATCTTCCATCAGCTCGTTGGCCTCGCATTCCCATAAGACGCGGCCCGGCTCCAGTTTCTGGTCGATCAGGCGGATCCCGAACTGGAGGAGATATTCCGCCTCAGATTCTGAGGTGCTGGGGTTCAGGAACGGGAATTTCTCGACTTTGTTTTTTGAGGAATTATAACGATAGATGGCCTCTTTGTTCACGACAATCTTGTTTGTCCCCACGTAGTTGGGATTCTTGTCGAAGAAATAATAGGTCTGGATCAAGAGATCCGGTTGGACGACATCGACCGTCAGTCCCTTTTTGGTCAATACGTTCTTGATGCTCTCATTGACTTGCTCCTCGAGCGCACGGTTATTCTCGTCGATCGGCGAGAAGGCGAAGGTCTTGAACCGTTCGAAGCTGACCGTATCTTTCGTGACGGTCGTCTTGAAAGGACAGGTGAAATCGATCTCCTTGGTTGTCTCCAGGCTATACATCGAGAAGGCGGAGGCCAGCTGGTCTTCCGATATGGAGTTGCTCTTCTTGCAATCCTTCTTGACCAGCACCTGCCGCTGGTCGTGGGCAAGGTTCCGGACGGTCATGACCACTTCTGATTGTCCCGCCGGGTTGAGCAACTGCTCGATCTCGTCTCCCGACAGGGTCCTGACGTCGACGCCGTTGATGGTGTCGATGATATCATAAGCCTTCAGGCCGGCCAGCTCGGCTGATGAGTAAGGATATATCTTGGTGATGACCAATTGGTTGTAGCCCCAATTCCGGCTTTGGCTGATGTCGTAGTCAAATCCCAGCCTGCAGACTGTCTCATTTCTTTGTTGGGAATATCCTGTCGTGTGAATCATCGTCAAAAGGACGAGGAACAGGAATAATTTTCTCGCATGTATCATACAATCACTTGCCTTGAATAATTATTTGTTGTCTTTTTTATCTAGGCAAAGGTAAAGATATTTTTGTTTGGCTATGGAATTTATTGGCAACATATTTGCTGGGATACTTGATGGAAAGTGACCGTTTAATAAGGAGACTTGAGGGGCGCTTACCCGGAAAGACCTTGTTAAGCGTCTCATAAACAATCTTATGTTTGATGATAATAGTAAATAATAAAGAGATATGAACTCAAAGGAAAAACAAGAGAAAACGTCAAAACAGGATTTGGAAAATCCTGAGGAGATGACAAATGTGCAGGACGAGCAGCCACAAACGGCAGAAGCCGAGAATAAATCTGACAAAAAGGCGGAGGAGGCTGAAGACTATAAAAAGAAATATGAGGAATTGAATGAGGCTCATTTGCGCCTGCGCGCCGAATTCGATAATTATCGGAAGCGGACGTTGCGTGAGAAGGCGGACCTGATCAAGAATGGTGGCGAGACGGCGTTGAAGAACCTCTTGCCCGTGGTCGATGATTTTGAGCGGGCTATGCAGAACATCAATAATACGGAAGACATGGCGGCCGTGAAAGAGGGTCTGGACCTGATCTATTCGAAATTCATGAATTATCTGGCCCAGCAAGGCGTTAAGCCGGTCGAGGCGATCGGAAAGGCGTTCGATTCGGAGTTGTTTGAGGCGATCGCGACGATCCCGGCTCCCGAGGCGGATATGAAAGGCAAGGTAATTGATTGCGTACAGACAGGTTATTCCTTGTTCGATAAGGTGATCCGGCACGCTAAGGTGGTTGTTGGTGAGTAAAAAGGACTTGTGCAGGTAATCGTA
>USAD01000140.1 GCA_900552415.1 uncultured Parabacteroides sp. | reverse complement strand
GTCAAGGGGCGCTCCTCCTTCAACGTCTCGGTGCGTCGCTCATGGATGGACCTGTTGATGAAGCCGATCGTGAGCATCATCAATACGGGGCTCGACAATAAGAAGAAGATCGGCTATTATTTTTTCGATATCAATACAAAGGTGAGTCATGCCATTTCCGACCGGAGCCGGATTTACGCCAGTTTCTACATGGGACAGGATGCCTTGCTCTTCGGCCATGAGAACAAGGAGGCCGACACCCGGGATGTTTTCCTTTGGCGTTGGGGTAATCTTGTTGGCTCGGCGGGATGGAACCAGGTGATCAGTCCGACACTTTTCCTCAACATGACGGCCGGCTACAGCCGTTTCCGATCGAGGATCAAGCAGGATTATCAGGATTATGAGCGCCTGCTGGGTGGAGATAAGCAGCTTTATGCCGAAACACAGGATTACCGTTCGGCTATCGAAGACTGGAGCACTCGGGCCACGTTCGATTGGACGCTATCGCCCCGCCATCGGGCGCGCTTTGGTGTCGATTACCTCTATCACCAGTTCCGGCCGGAGAACAGTGAGCGGATGGAGCAGGTCGCTACCAATGAGGCCAGTTGGTCTGAGGTATCGACTTTAGTCCGTGGACATGAGTTGTCGCTCCATGCCGAGGACGAGATCCATGTGGATGATTATCTTTGGGTCAATCTGGGCGGGCGTTATACCCTGTTCTGGGTCGATGGGCGTGATTATCATTCCCTGCAACCCCGGCTGTCGGCTCGTTTCCGGGTTCGTCCCGATTTCTCCATCAAGCTCGCCTACGACAAGATGAACCAATATGTTCATCGACTCTCGAACACTTACGTCAACCAGCCAACTGATATCTGGGTTCCGGTGACGGACGATATCCCGCCGATGTCGTCACATCAGGTGCAATTAGGCTTCTACTACGATTTTGGACGTGATTATGCTTTCTCGATGGAGAGCTTCTACAAATTCATGAATAACGTCATTGAGTATAAGGATAATTGGGCGCCGAGCGCGGATTATCGAGGTTGGGAAGAACGGGTTGGCATTGGTAAAGGCGAGTCGTATGGCTTCGAGTGGATGGCCCGCAAGAAACGGGGAAAGACGACCGGCTGGATCAGTTATACCCTTTCGTGGACCGATCGTTATTATCCCGATGGGTCGGTCAATAAGGGAGACCGTTTCCCTTTCCGTTACGACAATCGCCATAAGGTGAACCTGCTCGTGACCCATAAGCTTTCGCCTAAGCTGGAACTGAGTGCGGCATGGACTTTCGCTACGGGCAACCGGATCAGTGTGTCGGAATATCGTTATCTCTCACCGGTCGTGATCAAAGGCGATGGGGCGCAGTTCGCTTCGATAGCTGCCAGTGTCCCATGGAATAGTCCGGTTTACGCCAATAAAGGCTTGTCCTCGCGCAACAATTATAAGTTGTCTCCTTATCATCGCCTGGACTTGAGCCTGAATTGGTATCGCCCGAAGCGAAAGGGACGGCAGGGAATTTGGGGGTTCGGCCTTTATAACGCTTATGCCAGTCCGAATGCCTTTATGACGGAATTCGTGGTATCTGTTGGCCCTGATGGAAAGAGGAAGGCCGAATTGGAAAAAACCATCCTTTTCTTTTGCGTGCCCTCCGTTTCCTATACCTTTAAGTTTTGAACGCGTATGATGAAGAATGGATGGATCGTTTTGAGTTGTTTATGCCTGTTGCTTTCTTGCGTCCGGTATGAGGTGATCGAACTGGAGGAGTTGCCGGACCGGATCGTGTTGAACGCCTTGGCCTCGCCGGATGGCGTGCGGGCGCATCTCTCCAAAAGCATGATGCTGACAGACGAGAATCTCGATTATATTTTAACAGGCGCTGAGGCGAATGTTTTCGTGAACAATCGTTTTGTTGGGGTTATGGAGGCAAATGATGAGCCGGGCGACTCGCTTCACGCGGCGGGCCAGTTTCGGTTGGATTATCCGTTACGAGTGGACGACCGGATCCGGATTGAGGCTTCGGCTGCTGGTTATCATCCGGTGTCGAGCGAGACCCGGATTCCGCTTGAGTGCCGGATCGAGCGGGTGGACACGATGATGTGGGAGGATGGTTATTCTCTTAACGATAGGTCGGATATGTTGAATATACGGGCTTATGTCGCTTTGGGTGAGGTCCGGCAAGATACGGCTTGTTATTATCGTTTGCTTGTTAACCGGAAGATGAGGCTTGAGAAGGATGGCGCGGTGTGGGTTTTTAACTCGCTTAATGACGGGATTGTTTTGGATACGTCTGATGGATTATATTTTAATACCAGCTATTCTCGTTATCCCTTGTTGGTGGATTATGAGGATCTTGTTTTTCAGATGTTCGACTCTAACCCGGCCTTGCAGGCGGTGAACGGGAGTTATGGCTTGGGCTCCTTTTCTTCCACTTCCCTGCCTGAGGACCGAACCGTTCGTTTCAGCTTCTCGCCCATTTATTATTCTTATCGGGATGATAGTCTCTCTTTCGATGTGGACTTTGAGATTTATCTGCTTTCCATCTCGGATGAATATTATCGTTTTATGCAATTGCTCAGGAATTATTCTGTTCAATTGGGAAACGTGGATTTCGGCTCTTTGCTGGAATCTGCCGCTAGCTATACGAACGTGAACAATGGTTTCGGGTTGGTGGGCGCTTACCAAATGGATTCCGTGACGTTCAGAATGCCGTTGGATACGGTTTGTCCTGAGATTGTCAACGATATTATTAACATTTACGGTTTGTAGGTGGTTAATAACCTTCCTGGCATAATGACCGTTTTTAAAGGGAGAATCCTTACCTTTGCGGCCTCAAAACAGAATAACAGAATAGAAGTGATGACACAGACCTTATCCGATAAGCGTGTCTTTGTCACGGGAGGCGCTTCCGGCATTGGCCGGGCCATCGTGATTGCCTTTGTTGAACGGGGCGCACGAGTTGCCTTTTGCGATGTGAACGAGACCGCCGCCCGCTCTCTCCTGGAGCGTTATCCCCAGTTGATATTCTATCCGGCCGACGTGACCGACGCTGAGGTTTTGAACCGGGTTGTCAACACGGTTATTAACCAGTTCGGGGATATTGATATCCTTATTAATAATGTGGGAATAAGTGAGTTCTCCCCGTTAGTGGAGACCAGCATCGAACAATTCGACCGGATTCTTTCCACCAATCTTCGACCGGTGTTCATAACCTCTCGGGCATTGGCGATTCACCGGAATACGCCGGTGGGCCGGGCCGCTTATGGACGGATTATTAATATTGCCTCGACTCGCTATTTGCAGAGTGAGCCGGGTTCGGAAGGCTATGCGGCCTCGAAAGGCGGAATTGTCTCGTTGACGCACGCTTTGGCCATTTCTCTTTCGGATTATCGGATTACGGTCAACGCGATCAGTCCCGGTTGGATTCAGAACAGCGATTATGACCAGTTGAAAACTTCGGATCATGCGCAACATCCTTCAGGCCGGGTCGGTTGTCCGGAGGATATCGCCCGTCTTTGCCTCTTCCTTTGCGAATCGGAGAATGATTTTATCAACGGGCAGAATATTACCGTTGACGGTGGAATGACCAAGAAGATGATTTACGAGGAGTAGTCCTAGAAACCGAATCCGAAGTCGCGTCCGCCGAAGCCCGGGAAAATCATGATTTGCCGTTCCATTCCACGGCGGGCGGGATTATACTGGAAGTTGGCGCCCACGCCAAAACTGAAATTGTCGCTAACCTTGAACTGGAGGGCGCCGCCCACCTGCTGATGATAGAAGAAGGGATTCATGATCAGGTAGGCGTTCTTCTCTTGTGCCTGGTCATAGAAAACATAGTCGCCCCAGGCGTGCAGTTTCAACCAGTCGGTCGCCTCGTAGGAAACATGAAGGTGAAGACCTGCCATAACATCCGGGCTGGGGTTCAGTGGCGTGAAGAAACGTCCGCCAAATCCGCCGCCAGAGATCCGCAGTCGGTCGTTGTGCCACGAGACAACGGTGGTGAAGGTTGTCATGCCGCCCGCTCCAGGCCAGGTGTATTGGGAGCCGTTGGCCAGGAAATCGACATTCTCGTTCACATGCTTGAGATAGGTCTCGTTGAAGTCGAGCGCCATCGGCGAAACCTCCATCAACATGGGTGTATAGACATTATAGAAGGGACGATAGGCACCGGAGAGAACGTTCATGTCCATCGGACGCTCCATATGTATCGAATATTCCTCGGGCTGGAAGCTCAGCCATTGCAGGTCGACTGGGCGAGAACCTTTTGGCGTATAGTCAAGCTCGCTTACATCCTGAATGTCCAGTTCGAAAGGTTTAGGCTTAGGGATCGCCACAATCTTGCCCTCCTTGTCGAGGACGAGCGAAAGATCGGATTGCGCGTTGGCCCGGCCAAGGGCAAGACAGATTAGGCTTAATATAATTAATGTGATCCTCATAACATTACCTCCTCATCTTAACGGAACGAAGTTAAGGATAATATGATAAAAAGAGACACGGATAACACGGATTTAACAGATGATCACATGTCAATCTGTTTTAACCGTGTTATCCGTGCGCTATTCAGTGGTTAATATCCCAGCTCATAAGGCTGGTCGACCGCCCGGACGCCCTCGTCCAGCCATTTCGGTGCGGCCTCATGCTTCAGGAAATGGTTGAAGAACTGGAACATTCGGGTCTGGAAGTCGATCCGGTTGGCCATACGCAACGGCCAATGCGGCTCGCCTGTATAGTTGAGCAGCCAGCAGGGCTTACCGAGTCGTTTCATCGCCACGAAATACTCGATTCCCTGATACCAGGGCACATGACCGTCGGCGTCATTGTGCATGATCAGGATCGGGGTTTGTACCTTGTCCATCGTGAAGAGGGGCGAATTGGTGTGATAGCGGTCGGGCGTGCTCCACGGCGTGCCACCCAGACGGCTTTGCGTGTGCTCATATTGGAAGGCCCGTGCCATGCCCGATCCCCAGCGGATACCGCCATAAGCGCTGAACATGTTGACAACCGGCGCTCCCGACTCGATTGCGGCGAAGAGGTTGGTGCGTGTCGCCAGGTAAGCGACCTGATAACCGCCCCAGCTGTGTCCCTGTGCGCCGATCGCTTTCTCGTCGATGTAACCTTTGGCGATCATCATGCTGACGCCCGGCATCAGGCAGTTGTAGCAGCTCTCGCCCGGATAACCGTCGCGATAACGGATATCGGGATTGAAGACGATATAGCCGTTGCTGTTGTAGAGGCGATAGTCGATCGTCGAGCGGTGAGGCTCCGGCATGTGGTATTCGTAGAGGGTCTCGGAGTTGCGCTCGTAGAAGTTGACGATCATCGGATACTTCTTGTTGGGATCGAAGTTGGCCGGTTTATAAACCACGCCTTCCAACGGGCGTCCGTCGAGCGAGATCCAGGAGACCAGCTCTGCCGTACCCCACAGGTAATCCGCCTGCTGGCGGTCGCCGTGGCTCATCTGTACGGATTTCTTGAAACGGAGGTCGGCGCAGTGCAGGTCGGGGAAGGTGGTATAGCTCTCGATCGTGTAGAGCACCTTATCCGCCTTCTGAGCCTTCTCGATGGTCGAGAGCATGTAGTCGCCCGCGATCAGCTTCTTGGGGGCTGAGGCTTTGTCTAGCCGTGCCTCATAATAGCCGTAACCTTTGCTCTTCTCGTTGAAGCCGACGAGCAGTTGAGGCTTGTCGGTCGCGACCGTGCGGGCCTCCTTGTCCAGCTGTTTCAGGCGGTATTGGATACCCTGCTCGCGACCGTCGGTCGTCAGCCGTTGGGGGGCGCGTTGGCCCAACGGATCGAAGCTCCAGAGATCGTAGCGGTCGTAGATGAGGATCGCCTGGTCATCGTTGGTCCATCCTGCGGAGCCATATGCGCTGGGATAATCGGGAACGTCATTCTCTTCGTCCCAGGCGGTGAAGCTCCGCGGCGTGGTTAGTTGATGGCGCTCGCCATTCTCGAGGGAGATGGTGTACCAACAGCTGTCGGTCTCGGCGTAAGCATAGGCATAACGGCCGGCAGGCGAGAGGCGGAAGCGGCTGTAGTCGGCCTGGGCGATCGGTTTGCGTTCGCCGGTCTCGAGCGAGACGGTATAATAGTCGCTCCGGGTACGGGCTTCCCACATCGACGAGACGGAATAGGGCTCGCTGGTGGAGAGCAACGCGAGCGACGCGTCGCCCTCATCGCCCAGCTGGATGTTGGGCAGGGTCTTGTCGGCCAGCTGGATCACTTGGCCTTCCTTGATATTATAGACCGCCTTGTAGTTCTTCTTCAGGTCCTCTTTCAGGTTATATTGCTGGACGGTATATTGCACCGGCTCGTCCCAGCTCCAGACCTGCACGTTCGGGCGGTTGGCGTCGAGGATGGTGGTGTCTTTCTGCTTCGGCTCGGGCGAGGTGCCGAAGAAGAGGCGTGCCGCCGAGTGCGAGAAGCTGAGCGTGCCGTTCTCGTTGATCACCCAGCCGGCGGGCAGGGCCTTGTTGCCCCGGCCGGCGATGGCCTTAGCCGTCTCGCCTCGCTCGGAGAGCCACAATTCGAGGGCCTTATAAGCGGAATCCTTCTCCGCGCAATAGAGAAATGCCAATTGATTGCCCTGCTCATCTAACGCGACTTGGCGGAACAGGCCGTCGCCCGCTTTCACCAGACTGGGCGTTCCTTTCGTGGGGTCGAGCAGGTAGATGCCTGCCTCGAGGTCCGTGCCGTTGCCTTTCGTCACGAAATAGAGCGTTGCGCTCTTCTCGGCGAAGGCATAGTCACTCACCCGGACAAAGCGATAATTCTGCTTGCCGTCGAGGCTCCGCACGACGAGCGTTGAGTCCTTACGCCCGCTTTGGTAGGCGAGCCAGTCGGCCTTGTCGGCCAGTTTGTATTGTTTCAGCGAGTCGATCCGCTCCTCTTGCCCGTCGGTATGGCGGATCAAGAGCCGATCCATCGGCAACGCGTCCTCTTTGGTCTTCGCCAGACGGAGGGAATCCATAGTCGCAAGGGGCGTTGTCTCGGTCACGAGAAGATAATCGCCGCTGGCCGAGAAGCGGAAATCTTTCGCCGGGCTGTAGGTGGCTTGCCCGGTGCCGTCGGCGGTGTGGAGATAGACGGTCGCGTCGCCCTGCCAGGGCTCCATCTTGTAGGCGACCCACTTGCCATCGTCGGTGATGGCTTGCCGCGTGATCCGTTGCCAGGCGGCGAGGTCGGCCACGGTCATGGGCTTTTGCGCTCCCGCCTGTCCGAGGGCCAGGAGCCCGGCGGCGAGAAGCAGTTGAAAGTGTCTTGTCTTTTTCATGCAACAAAGGTTTATTATAATCTGTATTCTGAAGGACGAAGGTAATGAAAATTGGTGATAATAGAGCTTTTGGTTTGTTGGGAGAAGAAATTTAGCGGGTAAAATGGGCTATGCGTTGGCGCGTGACGCTTTCGATCGGGTAAAATGGGCTGCGCGTTGGCGCGTGACGCTTTCGATCGGGTAAAATGG
>USAD01000139.1 GCA_900552415.1 uncultured Parabacteroides sp. | reverse complement strand
GGGGCCGGAGTTCCCATAACTACAGGCCTAAAAAGGTCGTGTTCCGTACATGCAAGGCTTCGGGAAAAAATACCGCAAGCCCTCCAGGGCGAGGATGATTTTTTCCACGAACCCGAAGGGCTTGGCCTTGCTTGTACGGGAAGAACACGAATTACCTTTGCCTGTGGTTATGGGGACTCGGCTACGGTATGCTCGTTTTCCCGATATGTTTTTATTCCGTAAGATTGCAGCCGTTTATATGGCCTTTTCAGAAAGAAATGTTATCTTTGCAAGTGAGATAAAGAGTTATTTGAAAGCATGAGAAATATGGCGGTTCGGAACAGTCCGGCTTTTTCTTATCCATTGCCCGTTCTCGTGCGAGTTTTATCCAATCTGTTGATAGTCAAATAAAACCTACCTGATTACAACAAATATAGTGATTATCGCCGCCGTCGTCTTCTCGCCACTGTATGCCTTGAAGGAACAGGTCATGCTTTGCGACGAGGAGATCATTCGCCAATCGGCAGGCACGGCGCTCGATATGTGGCAGAAGCTCGCCTTTACGTTCGTGCTTGTCGCCTCGTTCGTGACACTCTATCAATGGGACGGCTTCCGGAAACGGATCGGCGCGTTGCGTGTCTATGGCAAGATGAGCCTCAGCAACTATGTCTCGCAATCGTTCCTCGGCGCGCTCCTCTATTTCCCGGTCGGGCTTAACCTGGCGCCCGTAGCGGGTTATTCGGCCAGCCTGTTGCTCGGTCTTGTCATGTTCTTTATCCAGATCCGGTTTTGCGGCTGGTGGCTCAAACGGCATAAGCACGGTCCTCTCGAAGGTATATGGCATCGGTTGACCTGGCTCAACGCCTCTCCTAAATAGCGCCTCCTCTTTCCTTTTTTGGAAAATAATTTTTATGTTCGCGTAAGTAAAGTTGAACAAAAAATAATACAGACAATGGACCAATCAAAAATCATATTGGCCATCGGACGGCAATTCGGAAGCGGCGGACGGGAAATCGGCCAAAAGCTCGCGAAAGCCTTCGGGATCGGCTATTACGATAAGGAGTTAATCACCGAGGCGGCTAAGGAGAGCGGCTTGTGCGAGGATATTTTCGAGCGGGCCGACGAGCGGGCCAACCATGCCCTTTCCTACGCCTTCACGATGGGCTATTCCTCTTTCATCGGGATGTTCACCCCGGCCAACGATATTCTCTCCAACGACACGCTCTTCAAGATCCAGAGCGATACGATACGCAACATAGCCGACAAGGGCTCGTGCGTGCTCGTTGGCCGTTGTGCCGACTATATCTTGCGCGACGATCCCGCCTGCCTGAGCGTGTTCATCAGCAGCACCATTGAGACCCGCATCCAGAAGATCGTCGAGCGGATGGGCGTCACGGTCGAGCAAGCCAAAGAGCTCATGACCAAAAACGACAAGTCGCGGGCCGCTTACTATAACTATTATACGAATAAGACTTGGGGCATGGCCTCCTCTTATAATCTTTGCGTCGACGCGTCGATCCTCGGCATTGACGGGACCGTCGACTTCATCAAGCGCTTCGTCGACCAAAAACTGGAACAACGGCCGCCCCATTTTGGATAGGCTCTATAAACCTTTTTAAACAACATTGTTATGCTAAGATCAAGAAAACACATCTGGGTCGCCCCGGGATTATTGGGCGTCCTGCTGATTTCGGCCAGTGGATGCGGCTCGAAATGGACAGAGACGGAAAAAGATGGTTATCACGTCATCACGCAAGCGAACGGAGCCACGCTGGGCTACTCTCCCGCGTCGGGCGTCAAGATCCTGACGGTCGACGGGCTCGCTTTTAAGGACCTGAACAAGAACGGCCAGCTCGACGTTTACGAGGACTGGCGACTCACGCCCGAGGAACGCGCGAACGACCTGGCGACACAACTGTCGGTCGAGGAGATCGCCGGCCTCATGCTTTACAGCGCCCATCAATCCATCCCCGGCGCCTCGAAAGGTTTCGGCGCCTCCACCTACAACGGCAAGCCTTATGACGAGAGCGGCGCCAAGCCCTACGACCTCTCCGACGCCCAGCGGAAGTTCCTCACCGAGGATTTCGTGCGCCACGTCCTGGTGACGAAGGTCGAGAGTCCCGAGGTGGCTGCCCGCTGGAACAATAACGTGCAGGCACTGACCGAGAGCATCGGCCACGGCACGGCGGCCGACGCCGAGTATAACTTCGGTAGCGGCGGACAGATCTCCCTTTGGCCCGGCTCGCTGGGATTGGCCGCGACGTTCGATCCCGCTGTCGTCGAGCAATTTGGCGAGATCGCCTCAAAAGAGTATCGTGCGCTGGGCATCGCCACCGCCCTCTCGCCACAGGTAGATATGGCGACGGAGCCGCGCTGGAGCCGTGTGAGCGGCACCTTTGGTGAGGATCCAGACCTGTCGGCCGATATGGCGCGCGCTTACGTCGACGGTTTCCAGACCTCGAAAGGCGACAAGGAGATCAAGGATGGCTGGGGCTACGAGAGCGTCAACGCCATGGTCAAACACTGGCCGGGCGGCGGACCGGGCGAGGCGGGCCGCGACGCGCACTACGGTTATGGCAAATATGCCGTCTATCCGGGCAAGAACATCGAGCAACAGAAAATCCCCTTCACGGAGGGTGCCTTCAAGCTTAACGGACCGACCGGCATGGCCTCGGCTGTCATGCCCTATTATACCATCTCCGTCGGCCAGTCGCCCGATGGCAACGACATCGCCAACAGCTACAACCGCTACCTGATCACCGACCAGCTCCGCGAGAAGGTGGGCTACGAGGGCGTGATCTGTACCGATTGGGGCATCACGGGCGATGAGACGGGCGTCGAGACCTTCGCCGGCAAGCCCTGGGGCGCCGAGAAGATGTCTGTCGCCGAGCGTCATTACCGCATCCTGATGGCGGGCGTCGACCAGTTTGGTGGCAACAACGATAAGGGTCCGGTCCTGGAGGCCTATAAGATGGGCGTCGAGGAGCTGGGCGAGACCGCGATGCGCGAGCGTTTCGAGGCGTCCGCCGTCCGTTTGCTGCTCAACATTTTCCGCACGGGTCTTTTCGAGAATCCCTATCTCGACCCGGCCGAGTCGCAAAAGATCGTCGGCAACCCCGATTTCATGAAGACGGCCTACGAGACGCAGCTGAAGTCGATCGTGATGCTGAAGAACAAGGGCAACGCGCTCCCGATGGACAAGAGCAAGAAGGTCTATATCCCGAAACGCTATTTCCCGGCGGTGGTCGGTTTCTTCGGTACCACCAGCGAGGCGCATGAGGATTATCCGGTTAACCTGGAGCTGGTCAAGAAATATTTCACGGTTGTCGACAACCCCGACGAGGCCGACTTCGCGATCGTCTTCATGGAAAGCCCCAACAGCGGCACGGGCTACGACAAGGCGGACCGCGAGCGGGGCGGCAACGGCTATATGCCGATCAGCCTCCAATACGAGGATTACACGGCGACCTACGCCCGGGCGACCAGCCTGGCGGGCGGCGACCCGTTCGAGAACTTCACCAACCGCTCCTACAAGGGCAAACGGGTGAAGACCTTCAACAAGGCCGACATGGAATCGGTGCTTAAGACCAAGGCGCTCATGAAGGGCAAGCCGGTCATTGTCTCCCTCGAGATGAACAAGCCGACCGTCATGGCGGAGTTCGAGGGCGCGGCCGACGCTATCCTGGTCAACTTCGGCGTGCAGAACCAGGCCGTGCTCGACATCATCAGCGGCCAGGCCGAGCCATCGGCTCTCCTGCCCTTGCAGATGCCGGCCGATATGCGCACCGTCGAGGAGCAATTCGAGGATGTGCCACGCGATATGCGCTGCTATAAGGACAGCGAGGGCAATACCTACGACTTCGCGTTCGGCATGAACTGGAAGGGCGTCATCCAGGACGAGCGTGTCAACAAGTATAAGTAAATAAGAGATACGGATCAAACCGCGAGCCCCGGGAAAGCGAGACCAGCCTTCCCGGGGCTTTTCTATTCGTCACGCGATCAGATGATTGTTTATTTATTCCACCCAAAATGGATATCGTACGCGAAACATTCCCTATCTTTAGCCGACAAAACATAACACGATATTTGTGAAATCACTATGAAACCAATAATTATTTACATAGCGATGAGTCTTGACGGATATATCGCGGACATAAACGGTGGTGTAACATGGCTGGAAGGCGACGGCTCCGGTACGGCCTCAATGGATTCGTTCTTCTCATTCTACGAGACGATCGACACGGTCGTGCTTGGATGGAAAACCTATCACCAGATCATGACAGAGCTATCCCCGGAAGAATGGCCCTATAAGGGAAAACAAAGCTATGTGTTCACCCATCACAAAGAGACAGACAAACAAGATATCAAATTCATGAATGACGATATCATTGACTCGCTCGACAGATGGAAAACACAACCAGGCAAGGGCATTTGGATATGTGGAGGAGCCAATATCATCAATCAGCTACTACACGCCGGCAAGTTCGACAGGTTACATATCTCCATAATACCGATTATCCTTGGTGATGGGCTTCCCCTGTTCGACAAGGGCAAGCAAGATATTCCCCTCAAATTGATCCATTCGGACTCATCAAACGGGATCACAGAGCTGATCTATGAGAAACGGCAGCAAAAATGATCGCCCTGGCCGACGCCACGGTCCACCGTCGCCATCCAAGGCACCGCCCCCAAAAACTGGGGCCTCAAACAAGAGCACATCAGCCAACAATATACGACTAATCTTTTGGAAGTTATTAAGGAGAAAGGGTGAAAGAGAAAAAACAGACAACTCCACAATATGGAGTTAAATTTATTAACGCTATAGATAAATTCCAAAATAAGTCATAAATTCAAACATTCACTATCTTTGTTTCAAAAGATATATATGGTAATAATCGGAATTAAATACAAATATCTTAAAAAAAACGTTCTTAAAATTTTCTGCCATCTTCAGAAGAAGAAATGATCCGATGTGTATCTTTTAATGAGAAAGATGGTTATCTTCCTTTTAGCTTAAAAATAAATGATATTTTTGGATGAACTATAGTTTAGCTGTCGTATCAATCAACAACTTGGAATTAATAAATACAACAACATGAAAAGAATATTTCCTTTATTATTGTTAATTATTTGCTTATTATGTAATAGTGATAAGGAAATCATTGCTGAAAGATAAGATACTATAGAGCCGATGTATACTTTGTTAATATTGGATTCTCTGGAGAAATATTAATTGATCTAACATCTAATAATAATATTGACATTAATGATGTATATGGAATACAAGTTATTCTAAAAACAGTGGTCCGGACCAGCGACATCGCTCATTAGATTCCATCCCTCCTAATTAATAGACTGCATTCTTGATAGAGCCATTATAAACAGTTGACGAACAAGAGCGAACATCGTCCGTCATCACCGTAATGACTCAATTCTACATCTTCTGACAAACTGGAAATTCTGTCCGAAAGGGATTTCATTTTTGTTCGAGGGAAATTAGAATTTTCTCCGAAGGAAAATTCTTTTTCTTTCGGACATAATTTGAGGGCCATCTAAACCTTCTCTCGTCAATGTCCAACATTCTCATACTGGATTGAAGCAAGGAAATCCAAAACAGTTATGTGATCGTGACGAAAAAACGGAAAAAAATGCCGCCAATCGATCCGAAATTCATCGTAAATTCTGAACTTTTGCCGAAAAAATGCGAATTAACCGAATTTAACGGAATTGATAACAAATCACAAAACGATTTACAACCTGTTGATAAACAATAATAGAAACAGAATTTAACACTCAAAAATGAGAGCATAACTGAAAAATAAGAAACAAATTCCGGACAAATAAAAGAAAAGAAAATAAAAGGAAAGGAAATAAAAGAAAACATTATACAAATACAGAGTGAGGGCGAACTCGAAAGTTTTGAGGATTTGGAATTCAAGAAATGGCGAAAGGAGTTGCTGGAAGACGAGGATTGGTGCGCCACACTGGTGCGTTTCTCCGGAAATGCCACGGGCCACCTTGCCCCCGCCCAGCGCCGCCTACAAGGAGGAGCACGAGCGCAATTTCCTCCGAAGCGTTTTCAGGCAATATAAGGAGGGCTATCCCCTCGACCGGCTCTTCCCCTCACGGGTCTACCGATCGTTGCAGGAGCGCGGCGTAATCCACCATTCGCGGGCCGAGAAGCTCTACGCTCTCAGCCTGTTTAAGAACTACCGCCCGACGAGCCGTCTCTATATGCCCGAGGAGGCCCGCCAGGCGATCATCAACAGCAAGGCGATGGCCTGGCTCCTGAAGCGCGAGTTCGACGCCATGACCGAGCTCCGCTTCGACGACGAAGGCGTGCGGATGGCGGCGTGAGGAACCATCAAGATTTCCCAGGATGAACCGGTCAAAGAGCGTGTGTCAAAATAGAGAAAATTAAATACGGAGGGCACGGAGCCACAGAGAAATTTATTGATTATAAATAAAATAAAAAACTCCGTGCCCTCCGTGTCTCCGTGTTTGAATTATTTTGACACATTCTCCTAAGGGGATTTCGTGGAATAAACAACCAAGGACTGCTCACGCACGCTCACTTCCAATATCTGGCGGAAAGCTCTGCTTTTAATTTCTCGTATTTTCCCGGCAAATTCCCTAATAGCTCGTTTGGTGAGATCAACCTATACTTTGAGCTATCACTCAACCACATTTCCCATGTTGAGCGCAAACCCATCTTTCCGCTCCCGTACGCCTTGTCTCTCAATTCCTTATTCCCATCTGGAATCACTTGAACATTGATAAAATCATCGGCCTTGATCAACTCCGAATCTTTGTGTCTCACCATCTGTTCCGCCCAGAGCGTCTGCCTCATCATCTGATAAAACGGCTCGAAGAAATACAGGGAGCCCTCGTAATTATTTTTTCCCAAATGCCTCAACTGACGGGAATCCTCAATCAAATCCGTATACCTGCCAATCCTGGTTTCGCCAGCCGCATCCTTTGATTTATCCTCATTATAATAACGTTCCACATATTTCCATTCAATGGCGATAAGCAGACGCTTTTCCTGTTTCCGAGCAAGAATAACGGCATCAACAGAGGTACATTGGCATCCCCTTGTCAGTTTCTTACTTCTTCCCCGTTTCTCATTCAAATGGTCTGTCGCGCTGACCACCTCAAACGAAACGTATCCACGCCACGCCTCGTTATCGTTGCCAAGCAACTCAACGCCCTCGATAGCCGGATCTATCCTCCGAGCGACAGACAAGACGGCCTCCTGGTCATTTCGTATGGGATAAAGATGGTTAACACAAGCTATTTGAGACGAAAGCATATGTCCAGTCGGTTTTTTCCCCATCCACCAGTTTATGCTATTACTCGCGAAATAATCCTTAACATCGGTGGGATTAATTAAGCTTATGAAATTATCATCGCTTTCTTTTAAAAAGAATTCTCGCTCGGTTCCCCTAAATATACCATGACGTTTTTCCGCCGG
>USAD01000138.1 GCA_900552415.1 uncultured Parabacteroides sp. | reverse complement strand
TTGAATGCCAGAAGGCATGCTTACCTTCCTCATCCTCCCACTTCAACAATTTTACGGACGCGTCCTCATTGATAGGACGAGTCAAATCCCATGTCTCGCCATTGACACTCGCGGCCAAAACCTCTTGTGCCAAACGAGAGCTGATGCTTTCCGCGATCTGCATCGCGGTCGTTCCCTCAGCATATTCTCTTACGGAATTATCCGGAAATGTAATTTTTATCATAAAACTACTTAACTAAAATCTATATCTTTTGAGTGGCAAAATTAATATTTTCTTTTTAATAAAGGCTAATATCTCATTTTATGTTTCCCCAAACGCAAAACTTTACCACCAATATTAGCGACTAGCCATACGTTTGATGATGCTATACGCATTGTATATGCCAAGCTCACCCGCCTTACTCAAATCGGCGATACCTCGATTCGCGTCACCTTGCGCAAGCCAAGCCAAGCCACGGTTGAAATAGGCCTCCGCAAATTCGGGATCACGCCGGATCGCCTCGTTATAATCCGCGATAGCCGCTCGGAAATCCCGCTGGCCACATCGCAAATTACCACGATTGAAATAGGCATACACAAAATCAGGGCTCAGCTTGATCACCATATCATAGTCGCGCACGATCTGCTCATGCTCATAAGCACGCTTGTTGTCTTTCAACCGAGCTGAAGAGGGATCGGAGGTCGATGGAAGACTGCCCGAGATTTGACCTGGAGTTGAATTCAGGTTCATGATCGATCCGGACAAGTCAAAGTTATCACTCTTAGCCTGCTGCGACTCATCATATATCATCTGCTTATAACGTACGACCGCCCGATTAAAGTAAGCCATCACGAATGTCGGATCCAAATCAATCGCCGACGAGAAGTCACTGATCGCCTCCGCAAAATCCTGTACCAGCATAAAATCCATGCCACGCCCAAAATAAGCGTAAACATTCTTCGGATCAGCGGCCAGCTGCGCCGAGTAATCATCGATCGACAGGAAATGACGAGAGATCTGCTCCTCAATCAAAGCCGCCTCCTCGTTCGTCAAAATCAATTTCCGTTTCAAGACCATACGAGCGTTGAAATCCTCCAACTGCTTATCGTAGTAGATCAATTTCTTTACCGGATCCGGCTTCACATAATAGGTCAGCACAAATTGAGGCTCGAGCTCAACCCGTACATTACGATCCTGTACCCTTCCACGTACCTCGCTCTGATATTTACTCTTGCGCTCCTCCTCCTTATCGTAAACCACCAATCGATTAAACTTCTCGATGTTCTTGTCGGATTCCTCGCGCGTATTCTCGCCATCATCAGCGGATGCCGTTTGTGTCGCTCCGCTCGATGTTCCCTTTTTAGGCAATTGTCCTTTCCGTGCCTGCTCCTCCATCCGGATCGCCGCCCAATAATCCCGATCGGCTCCCGCCTCGTCGCCCATCTTCCGTTTCGCTTCCGAACGGGCGATAAAGCCCGGCAGGAAGGTCGGGTATTCTTTCAGCACCACATCGTAATCCTCAACCGCGCCACGATAGTCACCGGTCTCGAAACGCAACAAAGCCCGGTTATAATAAGCCATATAATTATCAGGCTCCATCTCGATGACCACGTCAAAATCCTCAATCGCCCGGTTGTTATCACCTACCTGGAATCGCAAAAGTCCACGATTAAAGCGGGCAATCAAATTATGACTGTCGATGCTGATCACCTGATCGTAATCCGCCATAGCCCCTCGCAAGTCATTCAATTGATAACGCACCAATCCACGGTTGATATAGTAACCGCTCTCGCGCGTATCCAAACGCAACGCCTCATTCAGGTCATCAAGCGCCTTCTCGAACTCACCCCGCTGATAATACAGGATGGCCCGGTTTCCATACGCCGGAGCATAGTAAGGATCCATATCAATCGCCTTGTCATAATCCGCCAAAGCCTTGACCGTATCTCCCTTATCAATATACATCGCACCACGCGTCAAATAATTCATGGAATATTTCGGATGGGCTTTCATCAACGACTCAAACTCCTTCTCCGCCGAGTCATAATCCTTCTTCTGGATAAAGGCCATCGCCATATTAATCATCATCTGCCGATCCTCAGGCTTAAACTCCAGTCCCTTCTTGTAATCCTCGATCGCCTCATCAAAACGATCCAAGCTCTGGTTGGCGATACCACGGGCATAATAGGCCTGCGTCAGGAAAGGATTCCTTTGGAGACAAAGCGTACAGTCATCAATAGCGCCTTGGTAATCATCCAAATTGATTTTTGCCACTGCCCTGTAAAAATAGGGCTCGGCCAACCACGACTTAGCGCGAATCACCTGATTAAAATACTGAATTGAGAGCACATAATCCTCAAAATACAAAGCGTTACGTCCGATCGCCAATACCCGGTCCGTATTGATTTGGGCCGTAAGCGAACAAGACGATAAGCTGAAAATAACTATATATAAGAAATTCCTCATCAAACTGTTCTCTTTTTCGGGGGACAAAAATAGGAAAATTAGTTCATATCGCTCCTAAATCAGGCCGGTTTCACAAAAAATAAGAGGCCGGCAGAAAAAGGAACGCCAAGAACTCTTCCCTCTCCGGAAAGATGTTCCTGGCGTTCCATCCAATTATATAAAACAGAAACTCTACCTTTTAATCAATACGGACCATCAAGTGATCCTTTGGAATATGCTCCCCAATCGTCACGTTGACCTTAGTAACCACTCCCGAAACAGGCGCAACCACACGATTCAACATTTTCATCGCCTCATGGATCAGCAAAAGCTGACCTGCCTCGACATGATCACCCTCCTTAACTTCCAGTTCCATGATCGTACCTGGCAAATGCGATACGACATCACCCATATAAGGCTTATGCCATACCGGACGATTCTTGAACTTCTCTGTCAAGGTTGTCTGATACTTACGGGCTGTCACGACAAAATCGACAAGCTCTTTCTCCTTTTTCTCCTTCTTTTCCATAAGAATCCTCAATTTAGAATTAGAATGGAGGCAAACCATGCTTTTTAGCCGGACGATATTCCTCCTTCAAGGTTGAAAGCTTCAAGGCATGCAACAACAAAGCACGTGTCTCCTTAGGCTCGATCACGGAATCGATGAAACCACGAGAAGCGGCCACATACGGATTCGCGAATTTCTCGATATATTCCCGAACTTTCTGCTGACGCATAGCGTTCTGGTCTTCCGCCTCCATGATCTCCTTGCGGAAAATAATATTGGCTGCTCCCTCAGGCCCCATAACCGCAATCTCAGCGCTCGGCCATGCGAACATGAAATCCGCGCCCAGATGGCGAGAGTTCATAGCGATGTAACCACCACCATAAGCCTTACGCAAGATCACCGTGATCTTTGGCACTGTCGCCTCAGAATAAGCGTAAAGCACTTTCGCTCCATGACGGATCACACCAGCATGCTCCTGGTCAACGCCAGGCAGATAACCTGGCATATCCTCCAAAGTAACGATTGGAATATTGAATGAGTCACAGAACCGGATAAAGCGAGCCGCCTTATCAGCGCTATCGCAATCAAGGACACCCGCCAAGACCATTGGCTGGTTAGCGACGAAACCAACCGTCTCGCCACCCATACGTCCAAAACCAATCACGATATTAGCAGCCCACAACTCTTGGATCTCCAAGAAATCGGAATCATCCACAATGCACTTGATAACATCACGCACGTCGTATGGCTGTTTTGGATCCGCAGGAACAACCTCCTCGATATTCAACATAGCGGAAGGCTCTTTCGGCTCGACCATCTTCGCACGCTCCTGGTTATTCCAAGGGATGAAGCTGATCAAACGCTTAACCTGATCAAAGCACTCCTGCTCGCTCATCGCATAGAAATGAGCGTTTCCTGTTACCTCAGCGTGTACACGAGCGCCACCCAAATCCTCCATTGAGATGTCCTCGCCCAAAACCGTCTTGATCACGTTCGGACCCGTAATGAACATCTTGGAAATATTCTCGACCACAAAAACGAAATCGGTCAAAGCCGGCGAATAAACCGCACCACCAGCGCAAGGTCCCAAAATCAATGAGATCTGAGGAATAACACCTGAAGCGATCGTATTACGATAGAAGATCTCACCATAACCTGCCAAAGCGCCAACACCTTCTTGAATACGAGCACCACCCGAATCATTGATTCCGATAATCGGGCATTTCATCTTCAAGGCATGATCCATGATCTTCGTGATCTTACGGGCATGCTGCAAACCGAGCGAACCGCCGGCCACCGTAAAATCTTGCGCATAAATACAAACCGGCGCTCCAAAAATCGTACCGGTACCCGTTACGACACCATCACCCGGCAGGTCTTTCTTATCCATACCGAAATCACGGCCATCGTGTTTCACGAACATGTCATACTCATGGAATGAATTCTTGTCCAAAAGGGAAAGAATACGCTCACGAGCTGTCAATTTGCCCATCGCTACCTGCTTCTCGATCGCGGCTTCACCGCCGCCCATCTCGATAACAGCTTTCTTCTCCCTAAGAGCCTCGATATTCTTACTTAAATCTGTCATATTGATTATATTAAAGTACCTTATTCTTATTTGCCTACGGCTTTAGCCCTATACGAGCAACGAACCGTACCTTTGATAATATTATTCAATTTTCCCTTGTTCAACTGCCGACGGATAGCCGAAACATTGTCGATAAAAACATGTCCAGTCAAATGCTCGCACTCGTGCTGAACAATTCTAGCGGTGTAACCTTTGATCTCCTCCTCATGCTCCTCCCAACTCTCATCGAAGTAACGCACACGAACGGTTACTGACCGGCTTACCTTCTCATGAATACCCGGCAAGCTTAAGCAGCCCTCTTCCATCGCTACAGTCTCCTCACTTTTCTCAAGAAAAACAGGATTAATCATTACGCGCTTAAAGCTCTTACATTCCGGAAAATCATCGCTCAAGGCATCCCCGTCAATCACAAGCAATTGTATAGCCAAGCCCACCTGAGGAGCGGCCAATCCCACACCTTCCGCATGGTACATGGTCTCAAACATGTTCGCTACCAACGTCTTCAAATCCGGATAATCTTTCGGAACCATCTCAGCCTCTTTCCGCAATACAGGCTGTCCATATAAATATACGGGTAAAATCATAGCTTTAAATTATATTTCTGACTTTTTATATTTCTGACTTTCCAAATAACTTTGCAAAATAATCACGGCGCTGATTTCATCGACCAGCGCTTTCTCTTGCCGTTTCTTTTTTTTCAATCCACCCTCAATCATGGCTTTGTGCGCCAACACCGAAGTGAATCGCTCATCTTGATATTCGATAGGGATATTGGGAATTACACGCTTCAGATGGGCGACAAAAGCCTCGACATACTTCATATTCTCAGAAAATTCATTATTCATCTGTTTCGGCAATCCCACAACAAACAAATCTACCGGTTCCCGCAAGGAATACTCCTTCAAGAAAGGGACCACCTCTCCACTTGGTACTGTCGCCAAACCATTCGCTATTATCCGCAAAAGGTCAGTCACGGCTATTCCCGTTCTTTTACGTCCGTAATCTATCGCCACTATTCTTCCCATTCTGATCGCGAATATACAATAAATCTACTTATAATAGCCGCACAAATCTACCTCAAGTGCGCGGCCACCCTTGTCAATAAGCATTTTTCTCGCCTTTCAGCATATTGACAACTGTCACAACTATTATTTTCAGGTCCAGCATAAATGACCAGTTCTCAATATACCAAACATCCCGTTTCACCCGACCTTCCATCTGCTCCAAGGTTTTTGTCTCACCCCGATAACCAGTCACTTGCGCCCAGCCGGTCACGCCCGGTTTCACCAAATGGCGAACCATGTATTTATCAATCAAAGCAGAATATTGTTCAGTATGTTTAAGCATATGCGGACGCGGACCAACAATCGACATATCACCAATAAAGACATTAATGAACTGCGGGAATTCGTCTAAATTTGTACGTCTCAGGAAATCCCCTATTTTCGTTTTACGAGGATCATCTTTCACGGCCTGTAAAGTATCCGCCTGATCATTAACCTTCATTGTCCGGAACTTAAAGCACATGAACTCCTTTCCATACAGGCCTGTCCTCTTTTGCTTAAACAGGATTGGACCTTTAGAACTGAGCTTGATCAGCGTTCCCACCACAATATACAATATCGGGAAAATAGTCAATAGAATCGATAAAGAAAAAGCGATATCGAAAGTCCGTTTCAAAAAACGATTGTAAGCGGACTGCTAAGGCTCACGACGGATAGTCAACAACGGGATAGACTCCATCAATTCCATCACCATGCTCTTTTTCACGTTCCGATAGAATTCTGGTACGATATAGAAACGAATCATCTTCTTTTCCGCCAAATTAAGCAGGCGAGCGATCTTATCATCCTGAGTACCGGGAAGAGTACAATAAATCTCATCCACATCCTGGCTAGCCACATACGCTTCCACCTCGCTTGTCCGGCCCAAATAATTCGGCAGTATCCTCTTCAAGGCCTCATTGTCATCAAAAAAACCTAACACCCGGAATCCATAACTCAAGTCATCCTGCATCATTTGAAAAAGTTCCATACCATTTTTACCAGCCCCTACAATAATGACCTTCTTAAAATAATACCCTTTACGACGATACCATTTTAAAGACAAGCGCACCATCACTCGCCAGAATGAGAATAAAAATAAAGCCACAATGTAATAAGTGAGCAGAAACGTAGCGACCCAATTTCCTACATTCAAAAACACAAGGCTTGTTGAGAAGAAAAAAACCATGACTGTTACGAGAGCCAAAGAACGCTGAACGACCTTATCCAGAAAAACGATAGCCTCATGCAATTGAATCGGGACAAAGTATAGCGCCAAAAAATAGGAAAAATTCAGCAACAACAAAACCTCACGTGTATTGTACAATATAGCGCCCGTGTATTTTTCGCCAAGGACATGACAAACGATAAAAAAAAGGAGATTGATTACCACCATATCCCCTACCCCAATAAACCATTGGATGAATGAAGCATTTTTATTACCTAAAGCCATACCACTATTAATTATTTTACAAATATAGTCCTTTTCGATCCAACCACATAGACTCAAGGCCAAAATATTACAATCCGCCTTCCTACTCCACCAGTATAAGACCACCTGCGATGGCAACCTTTGGAATGAATAAACTAATACAAGACAACCTTTTTTATAAGTAAGTCAAAATCGAGTCAACCATCTTTACAAATAAAACAAAAAGCAGTCAACCTTTTTTATAAAGCTACACTACAGTGAAATTTAGAATACACTGCAGTGTATTTGGATTTTCACTGCAGTGAAACAAAAAACAGACTGTTGTGAAAAATACCACACATCCATTCGTTCCTGATAAGCAGACACAAAAAAAGCCTGGCAAAAATTGCCAGGCTTTCTAAATTGTTATTTATCTATTCTTATTTCTCAGCACGCATAATAACTACACGGTTCCAGTTGTTCTCAC
>USAD01000137.1 GCA_900552415.1 uncultured Parabacteroides sp. | reverse complement strand
GTCGAAAAACACTTTCGGAGACGGAAAAAGACTTTTCGACCCCTCGGAAATCGTTTTCTGGAGTCGGAAAAGGCTTTTCGAGGCCTCGAAAACCATTTCTTGAAACGGGAAAACGTTTTTCGACCCCTCGGAAACCATTTTTGAGAACAGGAAAGGGGTTTTCGAGGCCTCGAAAATAACGAATATAAACTTTTAAAATATATCGAATGTTATGGGTTCATTTAAATTGATAGAGTATTCCTCGATAGGGAACTATACCAAGGCCGAGACCCTGAGCCTCTTGAAGCGGTTCATGGCGCTCATGCCCGCCGCGGAGAGCGGCACGCCGGAGGAGATCTCGGTGCTGTCGGACGAGGGCGTGCCGGCGCTCAACATCACGGCCCAGCAGGTGACGCGCATGAACGAGATCATCGCCGCGATGGAGGAGCTGACGATGCAGTCGCGCTCGACGGCGGAGACCCCGGAGATGCAGGCCGTGGAGAGCGACCGCGACACGACGGGCAACTACATCGTGCGCCGTATCCTCAACCCGGACCAGCTGCCCCTCGCCGCCGAGCGCGACGCCGCCCGCGTGATGGAGCCCTTCTTCCGCGGTTACGCCGGCCTCGCCGACCTGCCCGTGGAGCAGGAGACGGTGGTCGTCAACGGCCTCTTGGCGGACCTCGCCAAGCCGGAGTACGCCGAGCAGGTGGCTACCTTGGGATTGACGGCCGCCATCGCCGAGCTGAAACGGTTGAACGATAAATACGTGGAGCTTTCCGCCGCGCGCGACAAGGAGCGCTCGAAGCGGACGGCGAACGTGAATTTCACCACCCTCTCCGCCGAGGCGCAGGACTTGCTGGACGATATGTGCGCCCTGGCGAACGCCTCGAGCCTGCTGCAACCCTCCACGGAGGCGAGCGACTTCATCCGCGACGCGAACTTCCTGTTCAAGCAGGCGCGGACGGCCTACAAGCAGCGCGCCAAGAAGGGCGAGGAGACGGACGGCGGCGACGAGGAACAACCGACCGATCCCACCGAGCCGACGGACCCGGAGAACCCGGGCGGCGACGAGGGGGGAACACCCGAAGAAATATAAAATGAACATGCGGATAAAGGGATTTATGAGAGCATGTTGTTTGGTAGGCCTCGTCGCGCTCTGTCTCCTGTGGACAGGCGGGGCGATGGCTCAGCGGGGCGAGCGGCGCATCCAGCGCATCGACCGCGAGGTGCAAAAGCAAGTATTCATCCCCAAGGGGACCTGGATGGCAGGCGGCTCCGTATCCTATTCGGAGCACGACGAGGAGAACCTCAATTTCCTTATCTTGAAAGATATCGAGGGACGTGGCTATGATTTCAGCATCAGCCCATACGTAGGTTATTTCTTCCGCGACAACATCGCGGCGGGCTTCCGTTTCACCTACAATCGCGACTATCTGGACCTGAAGAATTTCGACGCGAACCTGGGTGACATCACCCTCTCGTTCGACGACCTTTATTACCTGGAGCACAAGTACGAGGCGTCCGGTTTCCTCCGGACCTACATCCCCATCGGGCGGAGCAAGATATTCGGCCTCTTCAACGAGGCGCGGCTGACGTATGGCTACGGCAAGGGGAAGAACTCGACCGGCTCGGGGGCGACGTACGACGGGACGTATCAGACGGTGCAGAACTTCCAGATCGGTTTCGCCCCGGGCATGACGGCCTTCATCACCGACTGGTCGGCCGTGGAGGTATCGGTCGGCGTGATGGGCTTCGACTTCAAGTGGACCGACCAGCAGACAAACCAGGTGGAGCAGGGCTCGCAACGCACATCGGGCGGCAATTTCAAGATCAACCTCTTCTCGATTAATATCGGGATGACGTTTTATTTGTAGTTTAGAGGCCCGCGTTCGACTCCCTCGGTTTAACTCCCTCACCCGCTTCGCGGGAGCTCCCCCTTCACAAGGGGGAGCGGGAATCAACCTATGCTCCCCCTTGCGAAGGGGGAGCTGCCCGAAGGACTGAGGGAGTTAAACGGCTGAGGGTCTTACTCCTTCACCTTCGGCTCGCCGTCGTAAACGAGGGAGAAGTCGTCGATGTACATCACGCTACTTGTACTTCCGGTGAAATAGTCACCATATTTACTTGCCGAGGCCACCACGATGATGTATTTCGGCACGCGGGTTAAGTCGCGATACTTGAGGTCAATTGTAAAATCTTTCCAACTTCCAGTGCCAGCTGCTTCTTCAGCACTCAATTCGCCATATGCAATAACATGAGGATTATTTACAGAAAAATCTATCGTGTTTTTATACTTGAAGTGCTCCGGATCATCAGCTTCCAATCTATTATCAATTTCAAATGCAGCTGCGGGGGCAATATTATCTGCTTGCAAACCGTCATTATCAACCAAAGCTATATAAACCGAACACAAATCACCTCCAGCCTGCTTCAATATTTCAGTGTAAGTAGAATTATTATCTTCATCAATAGTCTCTCCTCTAGTATATTTATACCACCCTTTCAATTGTGTCGGACGAGATGTAAATTCTTTCCCAAAACGAATTCGAGCACCCATAGGGCTTGCAAATGTTTCGCAATAATTACCTGTATAAATATTTCCAGCAGCAAACTTTCCTACCCCCATAAATCCGACAAACTCTGATGCCAGTTTCGCTGCTTTTCCACCACTCGTATTAACATCTGTTGAGTCCGGAGATGTAGGGTTATGTACTCCTACCAAAGATGTTAAATAAGTAGAAGTTCCAATATTTCCAGAATCCCAAAATGATGTACCTAACCCAGCTTTATCAGCTGCTTCAGCAAACCAAGTTTTTGAATAATCCTCTTTGCCATAATTCCAAATATCAAAATTTCCATTATACAACTCCGTCGCCGCCTCGGTGGTGAATTGCATCGGCGTGATCTCGAAATCATTATCACCCACCAAGCGGTATTCGTATGTCGTATTGGGGGTCAGGGAAGTCGCTGTGGCGGTATAGACCGCATTCTCGCCATCGCCCGTGGTGGTTGTCACTAGGTCGTTCCAAACGTCCGTACCTTGCTGGCGATATTGCAACTTCGGGTTGACCGGCGTCGCTCCCGTGGCCGATTTCGCGTCCGAGGCGGTCAGGTAGGCGAACTTCGCCCAAGGGTTGGCGGAAAGGGTCGCTACATTCGAGGCCACGGGGTCTACCTCAAACACATATTCGTATTCCGTCCAGCCGTTCGGGTCGTAGGTGATGTTGAAATCGCCGTCGACCGTCGACTCCAGCTTATAGGTCAGCACGTAATAATGCTTGGCCTGCACCTTCTCTAACGTGTATTCGTCTGAGTAAACGCCCGTCTCCCCGCTCGGTTTGGAGATGGAGATTTTCGCCGTCAGGTCGCCGCCCGCGGGGAAATAGGCCTGCACATCGCGCCCGCAGTTATCCTTTCCGAAGTTCATCGGGGTGCCGCCCGTGGCGCCGACGGAGACCGAGATGGTGCGATCGGCGTATTTCTCCAGGAGTTTCTCGTCGAACACAACCGATACCTTCACGTTGGCCAACGTACAAGTGAGCGTTTCGTTCAGCTCATCGTTCGCCTTGATGGTCACCTCCTTCGAACCGGCGTAGTAGGGTTTGTTGAAGCCCGGCTCCTCATCGTAATTGGCGGAAGAGGCGCTGATGACGTAGGTGCCCTCCTCCAGCTCGATGAGTTTGCTCTCGTCGACCGCCCACGCGTCGAACTCCTCCACCACGGCAGAGGTCTTCTTGTCCGTAATCTTGACGGCGAACGCCTTCGGGTCGTAGGCCGGTTCTTCGTCTGCTTTCGTCTCCACCGCGTTGCTCTCGCCCACGCTCAGGCGCAAGTAACCTACGCGGCTGCCCATACCGTCCTTCTCCTCGCAAGCGAAGAGGAGGAGGGCGCAGGCTATGAATAAGATATTATAGAATAGATGTCTCATGATTTGTTCCTCCTCTTATTCGGTAGTTGTTGTTTCCACGGCATGGACTTGTAAAGAAGCCTTTGCCTGCTCATCATTAGCGTCCGTTACCGTAATGTTAAACACATGCCCCTCCGGAGAGGTCGTCGCCCCCATCATGCTCGGATCCAAGAAAGTAAAGAACACGCTGACGGGGAACAAATATTTCGTGTCGCCCTCTTCGGGAAGCTCTACATGCATAGAGCTAAGGGCACCTGTCAATACAGAATTTGTACAACCAATCAACTCCAGGTCTCCTCCGTCCAAAAGAGAACTTGCGATGTCTTGGAATTGGTCGTTTCCACCAACGATTTGTACATGGACGCTTTTCAAACCGGCCGGAGCGGTAATCGTAGCGTTCACGGTCTCAGACATATCAGCGGGCAAGGTATATTCCGTACCACTAAGCGTTATCGTAGGTATCTCGCCGCTCGGCTCCTCCGGCTCTTCCGGGCCGGTTCCGGGTTCTTCGGGCGTAGTCGGTTCCTCGCCCTCAATCTGGATGGGCTCATTGATATCCTCATACGGCGAGAAAAGCTCCACGTCGATTTTGATCGAGGCCTGGCCATTGATCGTAGCGTCCGGGTCGCCCGGCAGCATGGTGATGTTCACCGCCTCGCCGCCCGTATAGGCGGAATTGTCCGCTTTCGGGAAGGATTTCGAGATTCGCACCGGGATATTGTCCTTCTCCGTCGTGGCATTCACGCTTACGATAAAGCTTTTCACGTCATTCTCCAGGTAGAAATAGACGGGTGCGGGATTCTGCGGCGTATCGCCGTCCGTCGCTTTGTTATATTCGTACGTTTCCGAGCAGCCCGATTCATTCAATCCCGCCGTTACCGTAATCTCCCATTGCTTATACATCGCGGTGAACTCTGGGTCATAAATCAACTGGAATTTGGTGTTCTCCGCGACGCAAGCGATATTGATTGTCGAATTAATGGATTCTGTTATATTAAACGACTCTCTCGCGCCATAGAAAGGCTCCGACATCTTTTTTTGCAACCCGCCCTCGATGTTGGAATGCGCGTAGGCCTCATAACCTTCGCCTACGGGGAGAGCGATCGGCTCCATATCGCTTTGATAGGTAAACGAATTCGTGTAATTGTTCGGGCCTGTTAGTTCCACAAGGAAACCGTCGGCTTGCTGCCCGGTCCCGACCGTCTCCTCGCTGTCGGCCTTCGTCTGGATATTCTCCAAAGCGGCATCGACGGCGACGCTCATGTCCAGATAGCCCACCGCTCCCGAGGTGCCCTTGTCACCCAAAATCTCGTCTTTCATCTCGCAAGAAGCGAGACCGGCGCACAGCATCGCGCCGCATAATAAAGAAGTATATATTTTCATGTCTGTTTATTTTTCGGATTAAACATTATTCCCAATCACCCGGTATCGTGATATCGATGGGCACCTCAGTTACGGTCTCATCCACCTCGATTTTCAGGGTCAGGCTTCCGCCCGGATTCTCCGGCGCAATCGGACTGACGTTGATTCGCTTCGCGTCGCCGGGGCTCATCGTATAGTTACGGTCCAGAAACTCGACGGCGGTCTCGCCCTTTTTCTTCAAGGCGATCTGGGCCTTCACGGGCTCTTTATTATCGACAAGGAAATAGTAAACCTCCCCATTATTTACCTGTTGCTTCGTCCCGCTGCCCAACGCATTCGTGGAGAATGTCATATAATACTCATCGAAATAAGTAGCCATCTCCTCGGCAAATACCACATTTACTTTGGCGGAGGTTGGCTTACAAGTCACGGAAACGGATGTCGAGCCGCCCGACGCCACGTTGAAAGGCGGGTTCGTGACCCCTTCCACATAGAAGCCCTCCTTCGAGGCCGGCTTGTCCTTATATTCCTCGCCGTAGAAAGCTTTCAAGGTATAACTGCCGGTTGTCAACGTGAGCGGGTTCTCGATTTCCGAGAACTTGCTTTCCTGTACCAAGCTTTCCTTGGAATCCCATATTTGTATGGTATAATTGGCCGTGTTCTCGTATTCGCTCTCATCCACCGCTTTCGTCTGCGTGGAGAAGCCGGTGTCGGCGGAGAGGCCGATTCTTACCAGGCCCTTGCCCTCCGGAATCTCCAGTGAATCTTCCTCGGACGAGCAGGCTGTCAGCATCCATCCGCAAAGGGCGCAGGTCAGCCCTCCTAAAAACTGTCTCAATGTTGTCATACAATAGTGTTATTTTATAGTTTCATTATTATTCTACCTATTCTCGCTGTTTTGGATTCCACCGTAGTGGGATTTCCAATACACTGCAGTGAAATTCGAAATGCACTGCAGTGAAATTTCCAACGCACTGTAGTGTATTGGGAATCGTATTGCGAACGGGTTGAAAAAAGTCGCTTTCGAACAAGCTCTTTTTCCCAACGCGAAATAATATTAATTTATCAAATGCCAAAAGAGCCTTTTTTTGGAATAGGTGTTCTTTTTTTTAGATAACATTTTTTTTAAGGCCCTATAAATGCAGTATAACAATCCTTGTTGGGGCTGTCGGCAGGTGTCTTGTGTTCTTTTTATTAGAATTTGCGGAATTTCATTATCTTTGCGGCCAGACAATTTTAATTAAAAAAACACTTACTGTTCGCGTTATGGATAACGAGTTACCAAAAATCGACATACCGCAGGATTTTATTGCCGGCAAGCTGAATACCTCAGAGATCCTGAAACTTTATACGAATTACCCTTGCCGCCTGAAGGCGATGGTGATCGCCTATTGCTCGAAAGGCGTGATTGAGGCTTCGATCAACCTGGTCCATTATGAGGTGCGCGGTGGCGACGTGATTACGATCCTGCCCAACAGCATCTTGCAGATCCATACCATATCGGACGAGATTGAGGTCTATTTTCTGGGTTATTCATACGAGTTCGTGCAATACGCCTCGTCGCCTAAGTCGTTTATGAGCATCCTTTACTTGTTGCGTGAGCATCCGGCGATCCACCTGAAGGAGGAAAACCAGGAGTTGATACGGAATTATCTGGAGTTGTTGCTGATCAGTTTCAAGCGTGGACAGTTGGACGACCGTGAGTTGATTAAATATAAGGTTTACCTGATCCTGAAAGGAATAGGTAAGGTCAGTATGCGTCAGCAAAACCCTATGCCGACCTTGGGGACAGGAGAGAAGATCAGCAAAGCCTTTGGCGAATTGGTATTACAGCATTATACGCATGAGCGCAACGTAGCTTTTTATGCCGAGAAGATGGGCATCACGCCCTCGCACCTGAGCACGACCGTCAAGCACGTGACGGGAAAGACCTGTAGCGAGATCATCTCGAGCATGGTCATCGTGGAGGCAAAGACAAAGTTGAAGGAATCGACCATGTCGATCCAGGAGATCGCCTATTCTCTCAATTTCCCGAGTCTCTCTTTCTTCGGGAAGTATTTCAAGCGCCATGTCGGTGTTGGGCCACAAGAATATCGGAATGGGTAATTTCTGTTCTTTGGGTTCTCTTGTTCTTTTGGCTTGATCCAAAAGAACCAAAAGATCAAGGCTATCACTGCGAAAGCTACAAATTCGCATTGAGAAGCTAAAATCTCGGAAACTCGCTTCGCTCAGACACCGAGATTTTTATACGCTTCTCTCGGAATTTGCTTAACG
>USAD01000136.1 GCA_900552415.1 uncultured Parabacteroides sp. | reverse complement strand
TAGATGACGAGCCCCAGGCCGTCAAGATGCTGGAGAACTTCGTCGCACGTACCGAGGGGCTTGAACTGGCCGCCTCGTTCAATGACCCCGTGGAAGCGCTCGAGGCACTCGACCATCTGGAAGTCGATCTCCTTTTCCTCGATATCCAGATGCCCGACCTCGACGGGCTCAACCTCTCGCGGCAGGTGCCCCCCGCCACGCGGATCATCTTCACCACCGCCTTCAAGCAATACGCCTACGACAGCTACGAGGTGAACGCCCTCGACTTCCTGCTGAAGCCGATCCGCTACCAGAAGTTCCTCGCCGCCATCGCGAAGGCCCGCCAGTGGTTCGGCCGCGACGCCGCCCCCGCCGACGAGCCGCCACGCCAGACGAGCATGTTCATCCGCGTCGACAACATGCTGCGCCAGGTGGATTTCGACAAGATCCTGTACGTCAGCGGCCTGAAGGACTACGTGACCATCTACCTCGAGGGCGAGCGGCGCCCCGTTATCACCCACCTCACGATGAAGTCGGTCGAGGAGATGCTGCCTACCGACCGCTTCATGCGGGTGCACCGCTCCTACATCATCGCCCTCGACAAGATCCGGGCCGTCGACCGCAACAACTGCGTCTACATCGGCGACGAGGTGATCCGCGTCACCGACGCCTACCGCGAGGCCTTCGCCGCCTTCCTCGACCGGAATATGCCCCGCTGAGGCAGCCGGACCTCCGGACCACCCCTGCCCGCTGTTCCTATCCAACGTTGGATAACCGAAAATCCAATGCCGGATATTCATTTATCCAAGGCTGGATATTGCGTTATCCAAAATTAGATCGTAACTTCGTGTCGGGGTAGTTGAAATGTATCGCTCCCCCAGGCAAGACATAACGGACAAGAAAGGAGACAAAGCATGAGAAAGAAAAGACCGGAGTGGCCCGTGAGGCTCTATCCCTACCATTTCAAGAAGGATCATCACATGATCCCGCGCGTTTGGGTGCCGCGCACCTACGACCTAGAGGCGCTGATCGACGCCCTGGTCGCCGACCGCAGCGAGCTCAGCCGCGAGGCCCTGCGGAGCGCCGCCTACCAGCTGGTCAACAAGGCCATTGAGCAACTGGTCGAGGGCTATGCCGTCAGCACGCCATTGGGGACGCTCACCCCCACCGTCACCGGCCTGTGGAACTTCAACCGGCTAAGCCCCGACGCCCGGGCGCAAAACAAGGCCTCCGTCAGCTTCTCGATGGGCAAGGAGCTGAAGAAGGCGTTGGAAAACCCGCTCTTCCGGGTGGAGGACCGACCGAAGACGGGGCCGTGCGTCACGAGCTTCCGCGACATGGCGAGCGGCAAGACCGACGAGGTGCTGACCCCCGGCAAGCCGGTGATCATCGAGGGGAAACTGCTGTTGATGAACGGCGACTCGCCCGAACGGGGCCTCTACCTGCTCGACGAGGAGACGCGCGAGACGCGGGCCTTCATCCCCGGCGACCGGTTCGACCTGCCGGGGCGCTCGCGGATCATCGTCACCATACCCGCCGACCTGGCGCCGGGGCGCTATCTGCTGGCGGTGGCTTCGCAATGCACCACCAACCCGCGCCCGCTCAAACAGGTGGCGTGGGGCATCTGCCCGAAAGTGGCGGTCGTCCCCGAGCCTAGCGCGTCTTGACACAAGCCCGCGCCCGCTCCAACGGAAGCCCACGCCGGGTGGCGTAATCGACCAACTGTTCCTCATCAATCCTGCCGATCATGAAATACTGACTGGCAGGATGGGCGATATAAAGGCCACTAACCGCTGCCGTAGGCGACATTGCCCCGTTATCGGTCAACGTGATACCAACCCTCGACATCCCCAAAAGTCGTTCCAGCTCATGGTTCAGTAACTGGTCTGGAATCGAAGGATAGCCGATCGCCGGACGAATACCCTGGTATTTAACCCGGAACAGATCCTCGACCGCCAGCCGCTCGTCGGCCGCGTAGCCCCAGAACTCGCGGCGCACCCGCTCGTGCAGATACTCTGCCGTCGCCTCCGCCAGACGATCTGTCAGGGTCTGGAGCAACATCGCCGAGTAGCTATCGCCTTCCGCCTCATATTTCTTCCGGAGATATTCCGACCCGGCGCCGCCCGTCACGGCAAAAGCGCCCACATAGTCCGTCCGTCCCTCCCGACGAGGCATCACATAGTCGACCAACGATTTATAGATTCCATCCTCACGCTCAGCCTGCTGACGAAGCATCGGGAAACGCGTACCACCAATCAGCAGGTCATCGCCCTCACTATTCGCCTCGAACAGGCCATAAGCCGCCCGGCAATATTCCGCCTTCAGGGCCACGAGGTGGTTGAGCATCTTGACAGCGTCCTTGTAAAGCTGCATCGCCTCCGCCGCTTTCGAGCGTTCCGCCTCCGGCATATCGGCCAACCAAGCAGCCCGACAAGCGTCGCATCCATGGATTCGTGTAATCGACTCATAACGCCCGTCCAGCTTCCAGGCCAGGAAAAAGAAGCGCCAATGGATATAGGGAATAATCGTCTCGATCGGAATATTAGGTATCAGGTGAACACCCATCTGGGCCGGGACAACCGGCTCATAAGCCGCCCAATCGACCGGCACCGGATGTCGGCGTGCCTCTTCGAGCGAGACTAACGGCAACTTTTCCTGAGCAATCGACTCCCGCAAAGCCGCCTGCTCGTCCCTTAAACCGGCGATATAATCCTCACGAGTGGCAGGATTCAAGAGCTTGGCGGCAACCAACGGATTCTGGGAGGCATCCTTCACATGGATCACCGGCCCGTCGTAATTCGGGGCGATCTTTACCGCCGTATGCAGAGCCGAGGTCGTCGCGCCACCCACCATGATCGGGATTGAAAGTCCCGCCTCACGCATCGCCCGGGCCACGTGCGCCATCTCCTCGAGCGAAGGCGTGATCAGGCCGGAGAGACAGACAAAGTCAGGACGCTCCTCGATAGCCCGGCGCACGATCTCGTCGGCAGGCACCATCACGCCCAGGTCGATCACCTCATAATTATTACAAGCGAGAACAATAGAGACAATGTTCTTGCCAATGTCGTGCACGTCGCCCTTCACCGTAGCGAAGAGTACCTTGCCCGCCTTGGCCGCACCTGCCGCCTGTTTCTCCGCCTCAATGGCAGGGCGCAGGATGGCAACCGCCTTCTTCATCGTGCGGGCCGTCTTCACCACCTGAGGCAAGAACATCTTTCCAGCCCCGAACAGCTCACCCACCCGGTTCATACCGGCCATCAACGGCCCGTCGATAATCGACACCGCCCGTGGATAAACCGAAAGCGCCTCCTGAAGATCCTCCTCTAGATGATCGCCAATACCTTTCACTAAAGCATATTCCAGCCGCGACTCCAACGAGCCCTCACGCCAGGCCTCCTTATGCTCGACCGACGAACCAACCGCCTGCTCATGCCGTTCCTGGGCATAGGCGATCAACTCCTCGGCCGCCTCGGGCCGCCGATAGAGGATCACATCCTCGAGCAACGTACGGAAGGCCGGCTCGATCTCCTCATAAAGCACCGAGGTCGATGGGTTGACGATGCCCATATCCATTCCCTTGCTGATCGCATGATAGAGGAAAACAGCGTGCATCGCCTCGCGTACCTGGTTATTTCCCCGGAAAGAGAAGGAGAGGTTGCTGACACCACCGCTCACCTTCGCTCCCGGCAGATGCTTCTTGATCCATTCTACCGCCCGGATGAAGGCCAACGCATAACCGTCGTGCTCCTCGATACCCGTAGCGATCGCCAGGACATTGGGATCAAAAATAATATCTTGTGGATCGAAGCCCACCCGCTCGGTCAAGAGCCGGTAAGCCCGTTCGCAAATCTCGATCTTACGCTCAAATGTATCCGCCTGCCCTTGCTCGTCGAAGGCCATCACCACCGTAGCGGCCCCCAAACGCTTGATTCGTCGGGCATGCTCGAGGAACAGCGCCTCACCCTCCTTGAGTGATATGGAGTTGACAATGCTTTTACCCTGCACGCATTTGAGGCCCGCCTCAATCACCTCCCACTTCGATGAGTCGATCATGACCGGCACACGGGCGATATCCGGCTCAGCGGCGATCAGGTTGAGGAAGGTACGCATCTCCTTTACGGCATCCAGCATACCATCGTCCATATTGATGTCGATCACCTGGGCGCCATCCTCCACCTGCTTGCGGGCGATGCCCAGGGCCTCCTCATAATTACCCTCCTTGATCAGGCGCAAGAACTTACGCGAGCCGGCGACGTTACAGCGCTCGCCGATATTGATGAAGTTGTTCTCCGGCTTCACCTCCAACAACTCCAGGCCTGAGAGCCACAAGGCATTTGGCTTCGGAGCCGGCACATGCGGCTTAGCTCCTCTTGCCAGTTCAGGGAAACGAGCGATGTGAGCGGGTGTCGTACCACAACAGCCACCCAGCACATTCACTAAGCCCTCTTCCAAGAAGGGACGCACATGCTCCGCCATCCGCTCAGGCGTCTCATCATATTCTCCGAAGCTGTTAGGCAATCCCGCATTCGGATAAGCGCTGATGAAGTAAGGTGCCCGACGGGCCAATTCTTCCAGATAAGGTTTCATATCCGCCGCCCCGAACGAGCAGTTCAATCCGACCGAGACGATCGGCGCATGACTCACCGAGGCAAGGAAAGCCATCAACGTCTGCCCAGAGAAGGTTCGACCTCCTTGTGCCGAGAGCGTTAAAGACAACATCACCGGCAGATCACGACCGGTCTCCTCAAGCAGTACCGTTACTGCCTCGAGTCCCGCCTTGACGTTAAGCGTATCGAAGGTCGTCTCGAACAGGAGCAGATCCACGCCACCCGCCACCAGGCTCTTCGCCTGCTCGTAATAGGCCGCATAAAGATCATCATAAGTAACCGCCCGGAAAGCAGGGTCACTCACGTCGGGACTCATCGAAGCAGTCTTGTTGGTCGGGCCCATCGAACCAGCCACCAAAACCGTCCGCTCCGGATGCTCCGTAATATAACTATCGGCCAGCTCACGGGCCAGACGGGCCGCCGCCACGTTGATCTCACCCACATAATCGGACATGCCATAATCGGCCATCGAGATGGCGTTCGCGTTAAACGTGTTTGTGGTGAAAATATCGGCTCCCGCATCAAGATACTGGCGATGAATCTCGCGGATCACCTCCGGGCAGGTCACGCACAACAGGTCGTTGTTGCCCTTCAGGGGTTGAGGAAACTGGGCGAACCGCTCACCACGATAATCCGCCTCCGTCAAGTTATAACGCTGGATCATGGTCCCCATACCACCATCCAAAATCAAGACGCGCTCGCTCAGGAGTCGCGCGAAACTCTGTCTATCCATAAATATCTGTTATCTTATCTTTCTAGTGTAAATACGCAAATAGCCCCGATAGGCCCAAACCACGAGGATAGCGAAGCAAAGGCGGGTCGGCACCAGCCAAAGGAAAGGAATACCGATCGAAACAAAAATGATCGTATCTTCCAACAGGGAATGGCAAACCGCCAAATGACAATTCAACCGGTTGCCCTCGCTATATGAGACCTTGCCTCGCTGGATCTGCTCGACCATGATCGCGCCTCCATAGGCCAATCCGACCAGATTGCCAACCAACCAAAGGAAGGCGCAGTTCCTGCTCAACCCGAACAGGCGCATCAAAGGGGCGAAAAAGCCGGAAAGACCATCCATCAGATGGAACTCTTCCAATATATAATGGAGGATCATCAGGGCAGTAACCACCACCAGAATCGTCACGACCACCTGGATCGAACTGGTAAACCACAAGACAAGCACCTCCACCAAACTATCGCAAGCCGCAGCGCTTTGAGTCATGCCCATCTCGCTCCAGCCCTCGGTCGGCATCAAAAGGTTCAGGGTAAAGGCAATGACGAAACTCATTATGATCCGCAAACTGGTTACGCCCCAAAAGGAGGAACCGGTCTTCGCCTGCACGGATGATTCCACGACCAGATTGTGGGAAGTCAGGCACATCAAGGCCAGGATAGTCGCCTCACGGGTGGTCAGCGACATGGAGGTAATCAAGGCGATCGGCGCATAAAGCGGCGAGAAGATGCTGGTCAGGAAAACGATCGCCGTCTCGCCCGGCAAGCCAAGCAACTTGAAGAGAGGCGACAACGCCCCCGATATCCGCTCGAGGATACCACAATATTGCAATACACGAACCGCCAACGAGATGGGCAGGATAATCTTCAGCAACCAAAGGCAGGTATTCATCGCCTTGGGCATCGCCTGAAGTATGCAGTCCCAAATCCGTCTCAATACACGCTCATCCCCTGCCATCGTCACCGATTACCTTTTAAACGCCCGATCCATTTCCCGACGATCGTCACGCTCACGGATCGAATCACGCTTATCGTATTCCTTCTTTCCCTTGGCGATGGCGATCACCAGCTTGGCCAATCCCTTCTCGTTGATGAACAACCGTGTCGGGACAACCGTGAAACCGCTCGTCCGGATCGCGTCGAAGATCTTACGGATCTCCTTCTTGTTGAGCAACAACTTTCGGTCGCGACGAGCGACGTGGTTATTATAGGTTCCGTAGAAATACTCGGCCACATACATGTTCTTGACCCAAACCTCGCCTTTCTCCACGATGCAGAAGGTATCGACCAGGCTTGCCTTGCCCTGACGGATGGACTTGATCTCCGTTCCGGTCAGGACAATACCGGCCGTAAAGGTCTCGAGCAACTCATAATCAAAGGTCGCCCGCTTATTCTTGATCAATACGTCATTCTTTATTTTCTCTTTCATGATTATCCCCTTTCATCAAAAGCTCAGTCCCGGCATCAACAGGGAAAGCAGCAACTCAATCGCGATCGGTGTCAATAAGACAACCGCCGTAGTAATACTGGTGAATTTCAGCCGTGAGACATCCTCAACCTTCAGGTAAGGCGCGGCTCCTTCCCAGATAATATAAAAAGTATAAAGGATAAAGATCCTCAGGAAGAAGAACTCGGGTAACAATGTCAACAGGACATTCAAGGCAAACATCAACGCCGACGAGTAACCGACAAAGCGTTGCCACAACGGCATATCACTCTCTCGCTTGAAGAACCCTTTCCAGACCTCGTTCATGATATAAGCGGAAAGGTAGAATCCACCGAAGGTCGACACCAACGTCCGGATCGACGACTTCAGCGCCAACTCCAGGCTAAACTCCTTTTGAGTGAACAAGACCCCGAGGAAAGCGGTGATCGTCACCAACCCAACTAAAGGATAGAGGAATTGCTCCAGGAAATCCTCCGTTTTCTCCTCCTTCTTCGACAGTGTATCCCACGCTTTTCCCGGTTGGGAAATGATCAAGATCACCCAATTGAATATATTCTTAAACATGTCTTTCCTTATTGATTATTATCCGCAAAATTATATAAATAACACTATTCACGCAAGAGAAAAAGCAAACGCGCCTCTTCCCACTACCGACAAGGGATCAAAAGCCCAAGGAGAAAAGATTGGTCCGGCTCCAAATCACGCCTGTCGTATCGGCATTAAACCGACTCGGATAATTGATCCTGAAATGGATAGAATCCAATCCCAAAGCCGACTCCCGCT
>USAD01000135.1 GCA_900552415.1 uncultured Parabacteroides sp. | reverse complement strand
GCTGCATTTTCCGCGGCAAAAAAGACGGCAAGGACAAAACCTATCAGCTCTACAACGTCTGCGACCATCAGGAATGCTACAAAGAAGTTGGCAGCCAGGCTGTCAGCTACACCACCGGCGTTCCAGCGATGATCGGCGCCATGCTCTTGATGACCGGCGTCTGGAAAGGTCCTGGCGTTAAGAACATCGAAGAATTCGATCCGGATCCATTCATGAAGGAGCTGAACGAGCAGGGCTTGCCATGGCATGAATTATTCAATATCGACCTGGAACTCTAAATGCGCGGATGGATATGGCATTACAAGTTGGAGACAAGGCCCCGGAGATCCTGGGGCTCGACCAGGCGGGCAAGGAGATCCGCCTGTCCGATTTCGCGGGAAAGAAACTGGCGCTCTATTTCTATCCCAAAGATAACACCAGCGGTTGTACGGCCGAGGCCTGCAGCTTCCGCGACAACTACGACGCCTTGCGAGAGGCAGGTTACGAGGTTGTTGGCGTAAGCAAGGACAGCGCCAAATCGCACCAGGGTTTTATCGCCAAGCAAAACCTTCCCTTCACGTTGATCGCCGACACGGAGACAGCTCTCCAGCAAACGTTTGGCGTATGGGTGGAAAAGAAGATGTATGGCCGGGCCTATATGGGAACCGCCCGCACCACCTTTATCATCGACGAGACAGGCACGATCACCCACGTGTTCGGTCCGAAGGAGATCAAGACAAAAGAGCACGCAAATCAAATCCTTAATCTGAAATAATAAAGTTATATGGCAAAAGAAGACAATTTGTTCGAAGAAAACGAGAAACCGGCAGTCAACCCGGATAAGCTGAAGGCGTTGCGCGCCGCAATGGAGAAGATCGAGAAGAATTATGGCAAAGGCTCGATCATGAAACTGGGAGACGAGAGCGTCGAGAACATCGATGTGATCCCAACTGGTTCCATCGCCCTTAACGCCGCTTTGGGCGTGGGCGGTTATCCGCGTGGCCGTATCGTAGAAATCTATGGTCCGGAATCATCCGGAAAGACAACATTGGCAATCCATGCGATCGCCGAGGCCCAGAAATTGGGTGGCATTGCCGCCTTCATTGACGCCGAGCATGCTTTCGACCGTTTCTATGCGGAGAAACTGGGTGTTGATGTCGAGAATCTCTGGATCTCACAACCCGATAGTGGCGAGCAAGCCCTTGAGATCGCTGAACAGCTGATCCGCTCGTCGGCAGTCGATATCGTCGTGATCGACTCAGTCGCAGCCTTAACCCCGAAAGCGGAGCTTGAGGGCGATATGGGCGACAGCAAGATGGGTTTGCAGGCCCGCCTGATGTCACAAGCCTTGAGAAAACTCACGGCGGCGATCAACAAGACCAACACCACCTGTATCTTCATCAACCAGTTGCGCGACAAGATTGGCGTGATGTTTGGCAATCCCGAGACGACAACCGGCGGTAACGCCCTGAAATTCTATGCTTCCGTACGATTGGATATCCGCCGGATCAGCCAATTGAAGGATGGTGACGAGGTGAAGGGTAACCAGGTTCGCGTCAAAGTCGTAAAGAACAAGGTAGCGCCTCCATTCCGCAAGGCAGAGTTCGACATCATGTTTGGCGAGGGCATCTCACGAAGCGGCGAGATCATCGACCTGGGCACAGAGCTCAACATCATCAAGAAGAGTGGCTCATGGTATAGCTATAACGACGCGAAATTGGGACAAGGACGCGATGCCGCTAAACAGTGCATCAGCGACAATCCCGAACTGGCGGACGAGTTGGCGGAGAAAATCTTCGAGGCTTTAAAAGGATAATCCGGGTGGACGACAAGGATAAATACCGAACGCTTTGCCGCGAACGGCGCGACGAACTGCCGATCTATATGCAGGATTGGTGGCTCGACACCGTATGCGGCGAAAGACATTGGGAGGCCATCCTCCTGGAAGGGAAAAAGGGGCAAGCGATAGCGGCGCTGCCCCTTTATCTTCCTATTCGTGAGGTCGCTATCATGCCGCCCTTCACGCAAACCCTAGGCCCTTGGATCGAGCCTTTCCCCGCCGACATGAAATACACGACCCGGCTGGGCAGACAACAAGCCATTCTCACGGAACTCATCCGGCGATTGCCATCGACAAGCTATCTGGCCCACAATTGCCATCACGAGCTTACGGACTGGCTGCCTTTCTATTGGGCAGGTTTCCGGCAAACCACCCGCTATACCTATATCATCCCCGCGGACACGACTACGGAAGAGCTCTACGCGAACATGAGCGCGAACATCCGGCGCAACATCACGAAGGCGGAAAAGCGTTTCCAGGCACAAGCGGAAAGTCACATCTCCATCGATGAGTTCATGCGCCTGCAAACGATCACGTTCGATCGCCAAGGCGAGCGCTTGTCAACCTACCAACAACAGACATTGCCCCGCCTGATAGAGGCTTGCCGACAGCATGGCCAGGGTGACCTCTGGGCTTGTCGGGACGAGGCCGGATCAATTCTCTCGGCCGCCTTCATCACCTGGACCAACAAGCAGACCTATTACATCGCGGGTGGAAGCAATACGCATGGCCGGGAAAGTGGCGCCCAAAGCCTGCTGCTCTGGAACCTGATCCAGCAATCGGTCCAACAAGGTCGCGCTTTCGATCTCGAAGGCTCCATGCAGCCTGGCGTAGAACGTTTCTTCCGTGAATTTGGGGCGATCCAAACACCCTATTTCCAGATCAGCCGTGGCCGGTTAAGCTTGCCGCTCAAAATCCGGATGAAACTTGTCAGGGATTATCTCAAGGCATAAGACACAAAAAGGAAAATGACAGAAGACATTATCACATATCTTATCCGCTTCCTCATTGGCGAGGAACACGAGCCCGGACTCTCACGCTATGTGGGTTACACCAACGATCCGCTCGCTTTCGGACGTTATCGGGTGGTTATTCAACCATCGGGATTCTTCAATGAGGGCATTTATGGAACAGAACGCTCGATGCCTCAATTACCCTTGGCTGAAATAGCGGGAGTCCCGCTTCTTTTTGGCGAGCCCTCAGTCGAATGGGTTGAGGACACGCTGCTTGTCAAGGCTGATATCATAGCGAGCGCCTATTTCCTGTTGACTCGCTATGAGGAGATTCGTCGTCGCGACATCCGCGACACCCATGGCCGTTTTCCCGGAAAGGAGTCCCTTCCCTATCGGGCCGGCTTCATCGACCGTCCGATCGTTGACGAATATGGACGATTGCTGAGAGATTGGCTGCGCCAAAGCGGACTGGAGCAAATCGAGGAGTTTGATCCCAAGATCCTCAAGATCTGGCTGACTCACGACATCGACATACCCTTTTTCTGTCGAAGCCTCAGAAGCCTGGTCCGCGAGAGCCTGAAAGGTTGTGGGCCTGCCAAGGCCTGGCAAATCTTTAAGGGCCCCTTGACGGAAGATCCCTATTACACCTTACCCTGGCTATCGCGTCATGCCGACATTCTCAAGCGTTCCTTCGGTGACGGCCGTTGTGAGACGCTCCTTTTTCTCAAGGCTGGCGGAAAAAGCCAGGAGGATAAACCGCATTACTCTCTTTGGGCAAAAGATATCCGGACGCTGATTGCCGAATCAAGAAGGGCTCATTACCAGATCGGCCTTCACAGCAGTTACGACGCCGGAATGGAACCCTCTCTGATTGGAGCGGAAAAGGCGACACTTGAGAAGTATCTCGGAACACCCGTTCGGTTCAATCGTCACCATTTCCTGGCATCTCGCGAGCCGGAAGATCTGGATTGGCTGGAACGAGAAGGATTTACGGACGATTTTACGATGGGTTACGCCGACGTGGCAGGTTTCCGCCTGGGAACCGCACGGCCTGTCCGCTGGATCAACCCTGAGAACAGACGACTCTCGTCGTTGACACTCCATCCATTAACGATCATGGATCGAAGCTTGAACGATCCACGCTACATGGGATTGACCTACAACGAGGCGCTCATCTACTGCTCACGACTCATCACCCAAGCGAAGCGTGTGAACGGAGAGTTGGTCTTGCTTTGGCACAACAACAGCGTGGCCAATACGCCTGGTCCACGCCCCGTCAACGAATGGCATCGGGAATTTTATGAGGAACTCATCCGGATCATCGGCGACAATGAATAAACAACCAGAAAACGAATGAATCATTTCCACGACATGACAAACAAAAAGGTTCTTATCGTGTGCGATATGTTCCCTCCGGCTTTTGGTCCCCGGATGGGCTATCTATGTAAATATATGCGACAAGCGGGTTGGAGTCCGGTTGTCGTTACCGAATGGATCGACGACCAGACATTTGCCTTCCTGACAGATGGGATCGAAACCCATTATGTCCATTATTTCCCTAACGCTCACCGAGGAAAGCTAATCCGACGCCTGGAGTGGCTTGCCGTCTTCACCGCCGACTTGCTGTTCCAATACAAAAGCAAAAAGATGGCCCGTGTCGCTCGTGAGCGATTGCGCGAAGGCGGTTTCATCGGTGTGCTGAGCAGCACCTACCGAACATTTCCCCTGCCCGTCGCCCTCATGATGGCCCGGGAATTCCATCTTCCCCTGATCGCCGATCACCGCGACATCATCGAGCAATATGCTTCCGATGAATTTATCTCTCGCCCGTTTCATACGCTACCCTTCATTGACCGATGGATTACCAGGATATACAGGAGCCATCTGCTGAAGAGCCGCAACAAGGCTCTACGTCAGGCCAATCACGTGACGACTGTCTCGCCTTGGCATGTCGAGCAGCTGGCCAAAATCAATTCGAATGTCTCCCTGATCTATAATGGTTACGACCCGGAGATCTTCTATCCAAAGATTGAGAAGACAGAACGGTTAAACATGACCTATACCGGACGATTGCTCAGTCTGGCTATCCGTGATCCCCGACCATTGTTCGAGGCGGTCGACCGTTTATGGAACGAGCGGAAAATCACCCCGGATAAATTCCGTATCGTCTGGTACGTCGACCAGGCTTCACGGGAGATTCTCCAAGAGGAGGCCGGTCGCTTTGATATCGCTCGCTTCATGGACTATCGCGACTACGTCCCGGCCGATCAGGTGCCACAAGTCCTCTGGCAAAGCTCTATCTCGATCCAGCTGGCCAACAAGGCGGACGAGAATGGTCCTAAAGGGATCATGACGACAAAGCTGTTCGAGGCCTTGGCGACAGAACGCCCCTTGCTCTGCGTCCGTAGCGACGAGAGTTATCTGGAGCGGACAATCCAAGAGACACGCTCTGGCGTAGCGGCCCGTGACGCCAATACCGCCTACCGCTTCATCCTCGAGCAATACCAATACTGGCAGGAACATGGCTATACACGGATTGAGCCTGATCGGGAAGCGATCAAACGCTTCTCGAGAAAAAGCCAGGCGGAACAATTCATGAATCTATTCAACCAACTAAACCAATATCATCATGGATGACCATTTCCTGAATGTTGTCTCGCTCAACATTCCTTATCCGCCGAATTATGGCGGGATCATCGATATCTATTATAAACTCAAGGCACTGAAACGTCTTGGTGTACGCCTTATCCTCCACTGTTTCGAATACGAGCGCCCCGAGGCGCCCGAATTGGAGGAGATTTGCGAGAAGGTCTATTATTATAAGCGCCACACGGGACTGCTCGCCAACATGAGCCTTCTTCCCTACAACGTCGTGAGCCGGAAGGAGCCAAAGTTGATGGAACGTCTTCTCGAGAACGACTATCCCATCCTGTTCGAGGGGTTGCATTGCTGTTACTATATGGCTGATCCCCGACTCAAGGGACGGAAAAAGATCTATCGCGAATGCAACATCGAGCACGATTACTATCGTTATCTCGCCCAGTCGACCCGCCATCTTATCCGGACCCTTTTCTACAGGATTGAGGCCTGGCGCTTTTTCCGTTATCAAACGGTTGTCCGCCATGCGGACCTGGTGGTCGCGGTCTCCCGTGCCGACCAGGCCTATCTGCGTACTCAATTCCCCGACAAACCGATCGAATTCATCCCCTGTTTTCATGAGAACAACGAGATCCGATGCCGAGAAGGCGCCTCAGAGTTCATTCTCTATCACGGGAAACTATCGGTCGAGGAGAATGAGAAGGCCGCTCTTTTCTTGATCCGTGAGGTCTTCCGCAAGTTGCCTTACACATGCGTCATCGCCGGAATGAATCCCTCCAAGAAACTAATACGAGTCGCCGCGCCCTATCCCAACATACGTGTCGAGGCGAATCCCGATAAACATCGCATGGAAGAACTGATCCGTGAGGCGCAAATCAATACGCTGATCACCTTCCAGGATACGGGACTGAAATTGAAGCTTCTCAACAGCCTCTTTGCGGGAAGGCATATCCTAGTTAATCCCCTGATGCTGGCAGGTAGCGGACTCGAACCTTATTGTGCTCAAGCGGGCAAAATGACAGACAAGGAACCGGAGACCGAGCCTCTTTGTATTATTGCCAACACCCCATCGGAAATGGTCCAGGCTTGTGAACAGCTCATGAGACGCCCATTCAGCAAACAGGCGATCCAGGTTCGGAAAGAGTCCTTATTCCCGACCTATTCCAACCAAGCCCAAGGCGAGAGACTTTTCAATTTCATCTTCGGTTGACGGGAAACGCATAACAGTATAATTTTAGTTCCACTGCAGTGTATTTGGATTTTCACTGCAGTGAAACTAAAAATGGACTTAAATATGGGTATAGAAATTCTCGTCTATCTCATGAGGCTCATCCCGAGATTTTCGGGAAGCGCAAGATAAAACGGCTGCCCTTTCCAACAACCGATTCGACAGAGATTCGCCCGCCATGCGAAACGACGATCTGCTTGCAAATACTCAAGCCTATTCCGGATCCGGAGGGTTTGGTCGTGAAGAAAGGAATGAAGAGTCGCTCGATCACCTCGGGCAAAATGCCAACACCATTATCACTCACGGAGAAGAGTAACTCGTCGCTCAAACTATGTGCCTCGACCTCGATCCTCGGGTTGTCGCTATCCGCACAAGCCTCACGGGCATTCTTCAACAGATTCAGGAAGACCTGCTCCATCTGAGCCCGGTCAGCCCACCAAATCAGGTTATCATCCGGTTGCCGGAAATGGACATATGGCTCCGGGCACAGGCGCCGCAGATCCGAGAAGAACTCTGCCACCATTATTCGCCCCTTTGCCGGAGCGGCAATCCTCGTCAGTCGCCTGTAATTCTCCACGAACTCCAGCAGTCCTTTGCTCCGACGATGGATGATGCCCAACCCCTGCCGGACGTGATCGGGATTCAAATGTCCTTCCGGATCCTGACAACGGGCGCTCAAGGTTTCTGATAAAGAGATGATAGGCGTGATGGAGTTCATGATCTCGTGTGTCAGGACACGAATCAATTTCCTCCAGGCCTCCATTTCATTACTTTCGAGAGCGGAATGGATATCCTTCAAGCTGACAACCAAGCTTTCCCGCCCACGAAGGTCGATGCGGGTAACGTCGATTGCCCAATCACCCGACAAACCCCGACCGTCGTAGCGCACGACCGTCTTCCCCGTCCGGATCGCCTCGCGGAAAGGCTCGGGCAAGTGACTTGATGAGGGCGCCA
>USAD01000134.1 GCA_900552415.1 uncultured Parabacteroides sp. | reverse complement strand
CTTCAGGTTCATCTTCTCGGGCAATCCACCCACGTTATGGTGGCTCTTGATCGTCGTTCCGGTGATGGATAACGACTCGATAACGTCCGGATAGATCGTACCTTGTCCCAGCCACTTGATATCTTTCAGCTTATGAGCCTCCTCGTCGAATACGTCGATAAAGCCCTTACCGATGATCTTACGTTTCTGCTCCGGCTCACTAACACCTGCCAGCTCACGATAGAACTTATCTTTCGCATTCACGCCAATCACGTTCAAGCCCAGATGCTCATAATCTCTCAACACGTTCTCGAACTCGTTCTTGCGCAACAGGCCATGATCCACGAAGATACATGTCAGGTTCTTCCCGATCGCCTTGTTCAGCAAGACTGCCGTCACCGACGAGTCGACACCACCCGACAATGCCAGGATCACCTTGTCGTCGCCCAGCTTCGCCTTCAATTCAGCCACAGTCGACTCAATGGAAGAGGCCGGCGTCCAATCCTTGGCGCATCCGCAAATATTCAGGAAATTGTCCAGCAACTTCGTGCCGTCAATCGAATGGAACACCTCCGGATGGAACTGGACACCCCACGTCTTCTCGCCCTCTACGCGATAAGCCGCGTTCTGGACATCGTTCGTGCTGGCCACAATCCTGAAATTCTCCGGCAACTGGGTAATGGTATCCCCGTGCGACATCCAGATCTGTGAACCTACCTCAATCCCCTTGAACAGGAGATCCGTATTATCGACAGCGGACAGATTGGCACGGCCATACTCGCGCGAGTTCGCCGGCTCCACCTTACCTCCCGACGTATAGGCCAAGAACTGGGCGCCATAGCAGATACCCAAGACCGGATACTTACCCCGAATCTGGCTCAGGTCCGCCTTAAAAGCGTTCTCATCGTAAACGGAATAGGGACTGCCGGAAAGGATGACACCCTTCACGTCTGTCGCGTCATGCGGAAACTTGTTATAGGGAAGGATCTCGCAATACGTATTCAACTCACGGACACGTCGTCCGATCAATTGAGTGGTTTGCGAGCCAAAATCAAGAATAATAACTCTTTCGTGCATGCAATTAGGATTATAATTTTCGGCGCGAATATACGGAAAAAACAGCGTTTATCCATCCGTAATTCTTCCTATTTTCGCGTCAGATATCAAAATGAACAATCATGATCCTGAAGAAAGTCTGTGTCGCGATCGACTCGTTCAAAGGTTGCCTCTCCTCCAGTGAGGCGGGCGACGCTGCCCGTGAGGCAATCCATCGCCTGCTTCCGGACTGCGAGGTCCTGCGTTTTCCCATCGCCGATGGTGGCGAGGGGCTCCTGGAAACAATCGTCGCCGCCGCCAACGGGCGATATGTCGCCACCCGTGCCCACGATCCCCTGTCGCGACTCATTGATACCCGCTATGCCCTCTCCGCCGATGGCCAAACCGCCTATATCGAGATGGCTGCCATCAGTGGCCTGCCCCTCTTGAGGCCGGAAGAAAGGAATCCCTGGGAAACGACCACCTATGGCACCGGCGAGCTGATCCGCAAGGCCCTCGACCGGGGTTGCCGCCATTTCGTCGTCGGCATTGGGGGAAGCGCCACCAACGACGCCGGCCTCGGAATGCTCCAAGCGCTCGGCTTCCGTTTCCTCGACCACGGGCGACAAGAGCTGGGAATGGGCGGTAAAATCCTGGAAAAGGTGGCTTATGTGGATGATAGCCACAAGCACCCAGCCCTGGATGGGGCCACCTTCACCGTCGCCTGCGACGTAAATAATCCGTTTTATGGTCCGAACGGCGCCGCCCATGTCTTCGCCCCGCAAAAGGGCGCCAACCCAACGATGGTCAATCGCCTGGATCAGGGCCTGCGCTCATTAGCCCAAGTCATCCGAAAGGAGACCGGCCGATCCGTTGACACGCTCGAAGGTGCCGGAGCGGCAGGTGGCATGGGTGGTGGACTGGTCGCTTTTCTTGGTGCCCGCCTGCGCCCAGGTATCGATCTCCTTCTGGACGCGCTCCAATTCAGGCAAAAGGCTGAAGGCGCGGACCTGATCATCACCGGAGAGGGTAAAGCCGACCGCCAGTCGCTCATGGGCAAAGTCCCCTCCGGATTGCTCCGGGAAGCACAAGCACTCCACATCCCCATCGTACTCATTGCCGGAGCTGTCGAGGACCAGGCTCAACTCAATCAGGCCGGCTTCAAGGCCGCGCTCTCCATCCAACCCGGCCCGACCACGCTCGAAGAGGCCATGCGACCGGAAGTCGCCAAAGCCCGTATCCAAAACACCGTCGAGCAAATTTGCCGATTATTGACCGACTAGACGAGGCACGGCACCTTCCCATAAAAAATCAGTTCCACTGCAGTGGAATTTACAATACACTGCAGTGGAACTAAAAATACACTGTTATGTGCCCCACGCCACACATACGTTCACGTCGCCTGACACGTACGTTCGTGAGAGCTTATACATACGTTCGTGATGCCCCACACATACGCTCGCATTGGCTATCACGAACGCATATCCGTCAACACCGGGATCACTCCCCGTCGCCCGTCAGTTTCGCTTTCAGGTAGGCGATCTTTTTCTCCGACTTCGCCTTCAGCGTGCGCATATTCTCCACGTCGCTCAAGACGGTCGCCAAGTCGTAAGTCGCCGCGATCGCCCGCTTGTCGCCATCGGCAATATAGATCACATAGGGCTTACCTCCCGTATATTCCACCTTGATCCTCTCCTTTTGATTGACATAGATGAACTTGATCGCCTCCATGCCATTCTCGCCCTTATAGGTGACCACCTCGGTCGTATTGCCCATATCCTTGAAGCGGTAATTCAACCCGCCGTCAAACGGGATCGAAGCTGTTGTCGCGAATTGCCCGTCCTTCAGGCTCAACCGGATACCGGTATGGTTGATCGGATGTCCACCGAAATAGACACTGGCCAGGTACATCTCGCCCTTCTCGCTCACCCCACAACGGATATAGCAACGCTGCACGTTGCGCTCGATGGTCTGCTGTTTCCAGATGTAGTTGCCGATCTCCTCATAAACCGAGTCCTTCTCGAACGTGAACCCCTTCGTAAGCTCGGCGGCCTCCGCCTCCTTAATAGGCAACAAGCTATCGCAATAGGCGATATTCCGTTCCGCCTCACGAAGCTCCACCTCCCGCATCAACGAAAGGCTCTCGCGCAGCACGTCGACCTCCTTCGGATAAAGTGCCCGTATACTGTCAATCTCGTTCTTGGCACCAAACAAGTCATTCGCCGCATACATCTCGCGAGCCTTGTCCAAACGGGCACGTGCCGCCTTCCCGTCGCCATCACATCCGCAGACGATCAACGCCAGCGCGGCGACCCCGAATATCCAACCTTTTACTCTCATACAAAAGAATCTTTTTAAACCTGTCGCGAAGGTAAGTCAAAAAAAGGAAGACACCCCGTTCCTGGAAACAAAAAAACCGCCCCGGCTCACGCCGCGGCGGTCTCCTCAAAGAAGTGTGTGTTTCTCAGTTAATATAGAATAATAATTAAAGTGTCCATCCACTTGTCCAATTGTTGTCGGCAGCAACAGCGCCCTTATAGTTAGCTGTCGTGAAGAAGCCATCCGCAGGAGCGGCACCACCCTCCTCAGTACCAACATACAGGTCAGACCACTCGAATGCCTGCTTTGTCAAGTTGCCTGTAGCGGCAGCGAACATATCGTTCGTATAGATATTGTTCTCAGACTCCAACTCGCCGTCGATCGAAACATTCTCCAACTTGGAAGTACCGTCGCTCAAAGCATTCTCTGTCTCAGTTGTCTCAACAGTCAAGACCTTGCCCTTACCACAGATCAAAGCGTTATACATCTCAACCTGCGTACCGGCACGCAAACGTACACCCTGTTTCTCACCACCGTTACCGATCAAGGTCAAGTTAGAAAGAACCGGATGAGCCACTGGCGTAGCGGCGAAATCCTTACCGTTGTTATCCGCCTCGATCAGGCAGTCGCAATCATAACCCAGGCTCTCGCTACCCTCTTGGTATGCCACCAGGAACTGACCCTTACCGTTCCAGCCCTCAGTCCAGTCGAATGAGTCGTCGCTGCAGCTTGTCACTACGCAATTGCGGATATTAGCCGAGCCACCGAAGAACTCGATACCATCATCAGAACCCTTATAAGCCTGGATGTACTCCAAAGTCGTACCGCTACCAACACCATAGAGAGACAAGCCGTTAGCCTCGTGCTCCTCATCGAAAGCGAAGCCCGTGTACTCCAAACGGACATAACGCATCGTTCCTGAGTTGTCATCGTCCTTATCGCCACCATAGTTCGCGTCACCGATCTCAGACTTTCCGGTACCACCACTCGCGTTCGTGTGGGCATAACCACAGATGTGAACGCCACCCCAAGCGCCCGGCTCCTTCAGGTCGGAAGTCATCACGATCGGTTTCTCGGCCGTTCCCTGGGCATTGATCTTGGCACCCTGCTCAACCAGGATATAATCAACTTGATCGTCATTCTTAGCCACGATAGTCACTCCTTCCGGAATGTTCAGTGTCGCCGGAGCTACCACATGAATACCACCGCTCAAAGTATAGGTCTTGCCAGCCTCCAATGAGGTGTCTTCCGTAATATCCTTATCCAAGACATAAGAGGTCTCGTCCTCGCCACCCGGATTTGGATCCACATTTGGATCATCGTCGTCACCACAAGAGGTAAAAACACTCGTACTTACGGCAAACGCCAAAGCTAAAAATTTCCAATTCGTTGTTTTCATATTCTTCGCTAATATTTAAGTAAGTTTATTGTTATCTGTTTGATTATCCATTAGAAATTGTATGAGGCTCCAATCTCGAACCCTGCTCCCCGCTTGAAACGCTCTACCTCCATCTTGGTATTGGCGTTGGGTACGTCCTGTACGAAGACCACGTCGCGATTCAGGATATCTTTCATCTGGAGCTTCAGGTTAAACCGCTCGTTCACCTGATAACCCGCCACGAAGTCGAGCGTATGGACCGGTTGCTGTTTCACGTCGCCCAAACCGGAGATACCGACCGCATGAATTCGTGGTCCCTGCAGGTTGTAAAGCAAGGCGAGATTCAACATTCGGGTATCCGAGAAGCGGGGCGAATAAGTCACGTCCGCATTGATCAAGTAGGGCGAAGCACCCTGCAAGGCACGCTGGCTGTTCGTGTAGGCGCCTCCATCAGGCAATTTCACGTTGGTGTACATGAAAGAGGCATTCATGCTGACCTTCAGGTCGCGGATGATCTGCTTGCGCAGCTCGATCTCCAAGCCGGTCGCCAAACCATCGGCCGCGTTGCGGAACGAATGGACAGCCGAACCTCCGGACAAGGACTGTACCCGCTCGATCGGGTCTTGCAACATCTTGTAATAGCCCGTCAAGGCCAACATATCGTCACTATTCTCACGGAACAACTCATATCTCAAGTCCACGTTATAGTTGTAACCATTCTGCAAATCGGCATTACCACGAATCTGTGCCGATCCATAAGATTCCTGATAGAGGAACGGCGCCATCTCAATGAACGACGGCCGGGTAACCGTCCTTGAAAGCGACAACCGGAAATCGCCCTTGCCGCCGCCCAAGCTATACTTGGCGTTGATCGCCGGGAACAGGTCGTCCTTGTTCAACTCACTCCGTTTCGCTCGGCCACCATCATCGTAATAATTCACCCATTGACGGCTCGACTCGAACCGCAAGCCCAAATTGATCAGCAAGGCCTCGGTCGGATAATAATCCGCCTGAACATAACCGGCATAGATCCGGTTACCGGCATCATAACTGTAACTGGGCAGTTTCTTCCGGTCGATCACGATCGTCCCATTCTCGATATTGGACTGGTTCAAGTAGCCATCCGTATCGTAAGGAGAGGTTACCTCCGGATTCAGTTTATTCAAGTTGTAATAGAAACGGGTAGACATATACTCGCGACTCTTGTCCTTAATTGAGAAACCGGCCTGCAACTTATTGGCATCACCGAAAAGATACTCACCCGAGACGTTACCGACCCACTCATTCTCATTCAGGTCGCCAAAATAACGCATCGTCTCCTGGCGGTTCAGCTTAAACAGCTCCAGGCTGCCATCCTCCATCTCCTCGAACATCACCTGTCGGCGGTCGGGCTCCTCACTACTGGTCTGGCTGTAGGAACCATCCCATTCCAGTCGCCATTGCTCACCAAACTGATGGTTACCACCCAGCTGATGGTTCATCAACGTATAAATATGTGTCACGTTGTTGCTGCCCACCAACTGATGATCCTCGTAGTCGCGACCTTTTCGCAACATATAATCATCAACCGCGTTGCGGGCATAGAAGAAGGTGTAACCGATATGATCAGCCCCCCAAGAGTAACCGATATTGGCCAAGCCCGCGATCTTCAACTCCGTCGCGTAACTGTCGTAATTAAACTCGTTCAAGACGTTACCTCCCGCCTCCAACGTACGGATCGACGCGTTCTTCATTGTCTGCAAGTCGTTGCTCACGCCACCGGAAGCCAAGACACTCAAAGTACCTACGCCCAACGAGAAATTCTTGCCAACACCGATGTTACCGCCAAACTCCGGAAGAGCGGTCTTCTTGTCAACCGAGAAATCGGTATCGAATATGTTATTGTTGACGACATAATCATTGAAGTCGCTCAATTCCATGTCCAGGGCATTTGGGTCGATCGAAGGAGTCTTGAACAACGAGCCGGCCCGATCCATCTGATAGAAATCGCCACCGATCGTATTGAACTTGCCGCCCGTATTGAAAGACAACGATACAAAATCCTCGCCTGTCTGCTCCTTTGTGCTGATATCAATCAACGCGCCTGAATAATCAGCGAAAGCATCCGCCTCATAGACCTTGCTCACCGTGATATTCTTGACGGTCGATGCAGGGAAGATATCCAACGGGATCAATTTGTTGTCGGGATTAGGAGAGGCGATCGGAAGCCCATTGAGCGTCGTAGCGCTGTAACGGTCGCCCAAACCACGCACGATCAACTGACCCGCCGATGCGATCGAGATACCCGAGATCTTCTTGACACCCTCCTCAACGTTCGAGATACCTTTGATGCTCATCTCCTTCGCTCCAATATTCTCGATCGCTACCGTCGATTTCTGGCGCTCGAGCAACAACATCCGCTCACCCTCCAGGTTCTTGCGAGCGACAACCGTCACCTCGCTCAGCTGCTCACCATCGTTCGACAGCTCCAGTTCAAGGACAGCGTCCTGGTCATTCTTGATCTCTACCGTATAAATCATGGTCTCATAAGAGACATAACGGACCTCCAACTGGTATTTTCCGTCCGCCAAGTTCGGGAATTCAAAATTTCCATCAAAATCCGTAATGGTGCCATTTGTCGTACCTACTATCTGGACGGTCGCCCCGATCAACGCCTCCTTCGAAGCCTTGTCTTTCACGACACCCTTAATAGACGCGGCCTGCAGAGCGGTCGCCCCGGTCAACATCAGACCGGCCAGCCAACTCCAATTTCGTTTTCCTTTTCTATGAGTCATCTTGCACTTCTTTAATTCAACCGCGAAGTAACAAGGTGACTGTTTCCGGGATATTTACTTCGTGATACAATCCCGTTAA
>USAD01000133.1 GCA_900552415.1 uncultured Parabacteroides sp. | reverse complement strand
AAAGCTTCCAACCGCAAGGCGACCGAAGCGCATACGCCCACGCAGATTGTATCCGAGTTTTATGGAGAGAACGTCTTCAACCGGAAAGCGATGCGTAAGTATCTTTCCAAGGAGACCTACAAGGCCCTGACCTACGCGATCGACAACGGGATACCCATCGACCGCGAGATCGCCAACCACGTTGCCGCCGGCATGCGGATGTGGGCCCTGGGCAAAGGGGTCACGCATTACACACACTGGTTCCAACCGTTGACCGACGGAACGGCCGAGAAGCACGACGCTTTCGTCGAGCACGACGGCAACGGCGGCATGATCGAGGAATTCAGCGGCAAACTGCTCGTACAGCAAGAACCCGACGCTTCGAGCTTCCCCAACGGCGGATTGCGTAACACATTCGAGGCCCGCGGCTACTCGGCCTGGGATCCCTCATCGCCCGCTTTCATCGTCGACGACACCCTCTGTATCCCGACCGTCTTCATCGCCTACACGGGCGAGGCGCTCGACTACAAGACACCGCTGATCCGCTCCATCGAGGCGCTCGACCAGGCGGCAACCGAGGTTTGCCACTATTTCGACGGCAGCGTCAAGAAGGTGACCACCTATCTGGGCTGGGAGCAGGAGTATTTCCTGGTGGACGAGGATCTCTATTCCGCCCGTCCCGACCTGTCGCTGACGGAGCGTACCCTGATCGGCCACGAGAGCGCCAAGAACCAGCAGCTCGACGACCACTATTTCGGGGCGATTCCCTCGCGGGTACAAGAGTTCATGAAGGATCTGGAGATCGAATGCTATAAGCTGGGCATCCCGGTCAAGACACGCCACAACGAGGTCGCTCCCAACCAGTTCGAGCTGGCGCCGATCTATGAGGAGTGCAACCTGGCGAACGACCATAACCAGCTGCTCATGTCGGTCATGAAGAAGGTAGCCCGCCACCATAACTTCCGCGTGCTGCTGCACGAGAAGCCCTTCAAGGGAGTCAACGGATCGGGCAAGCACTGCAACTGGTCTATGGGTACCGATACGGGCGTCAACCTCTTCTCGCCCGGCAAGGACCGCGAGGATAACCTGCGTTTCATCACCTTCGTGGTCAACACGATCATGGCGGTCTACCGCTTCAACGCCCTGTTGAAGGCCACAATCGCCTCAGCCACCAACGCGCACCGCCTGGGAGCCAACGAGGCGCCGCCCGCCATCATCTCCACATTCCTTGGCACACAGATCAGCGAGATCCTCGACAAGTTCGAGAACAGCTCGATCGAGGACGCTATCGAGGTGGACGACAAGAAGGGACTTCACCTGGGCTTCGGCCAGATCCCGGAGCTGCTGCTCGACAACACGGACCGTAACCGGACGTCGCCTTTCGCCTTCACCGGCAACCGCTTCGAGTTCCGCGCGCCGGGCTCGTCGGTCAACTGTGGCTCGGCGATGCTGGCGCTCAACAGTGCCGTCGCTTACCAGCTGCGTCAATTCACGAAAGATGTCGAGTCGCTTCGCACGGAGGGCAAGAGCAAGGAACTGGCCATCTTCGAGGTGCTGAAACGCTACATCAAGGAGTCGAAACCGATCCGGTTCGACGGTAACGGTTATTCAGAGGAGTGGAAAGAGGAGGCTCGCCGCCGCGGATTGGATTGCGAGAACAGCGTACCGTTGCAATACGACGCCTATCTCCGCCCCGAGTCGATCAAGATGTTCGAGTCGATGGGTGTCCTGAACCGCAAGGAGCTGGAGGCCCGCAACGAGGTGAAATGGGAGATCTACATCAAGAAGGTACAGATCGAGGCCCGCGTCCTGGGCGATCTCTCGCTGAACCATATCATCCCGGTAGCCGTACGCTACCAATCACTCTTGTTGGATAACATCACGAAGCTGAAAGAGGCCTTCGCCGGTGAGGAATACGACGAGATGTCGGCAGAGCCACGTCGGCTGATCCGCAAGATCTCCGGCCATATCTGCGCCGTCACCAAGAAGGTGGACGAGATGGTAGAGGCCCGCAAGAAGGCGAACCGCATCGCCGACATGCGCGAGAAGGCGATCGCCTACCACGACACGGTAGCGCCCTACCTCGACGAGATCCGAGACCACATCGACGACCTGGAGCTGATGGTCGACAACCAGATGTGGCCATTGCCTAAATATCGGGAGTTGTTGTTTATTCGATAAATGAGAAGGGGCACGGTTTCCGTGCCCCTTTTTTCATATCACCATTTAATGTAATCGGCATTCATCACGAAGTCGTAATCGTATTTCATCGCCTCAAGCGGCGTCATGTTGTAACGCTCCTGCTCGATGAAGTAGTCCTCGAGACCCGCCTTCTCGGCCACGGCGAAGAGCGCCTTGAAATCGACCAGGCCCTTGCCCATCTCCGTGCTTCCCTTGCCATCCGGGTTCGCGTCTTTCAAGTGCCAGTTGGCGAAACGGCCGGGATAACGGTTCACATAGTCGTGGCATTTGTAACCACCATAGACCAACTGGGCCGTATCGATCTGGAAAGTCACCAACGCCTTGTCTGTATTCTCGATCATCACGTCGAACGGGACTTTGCCTTCCAGCTCCTTGAACTCGTCCACATGGTTATGAAAGGCGAAACGCAAGCCACTCGCCTTAGCGATCTCGCCGCACTTATTGAACTGGTCCGCCAGGCGTTTCACGTCGGCGATGCTCTTAATATCTTTCGAGGGATAACCCGCCTGGATAATCCACTTGCAGCCCAGCTCGGCCGTATCCTCGGCGTTCTTCTTCCAGAAATCCCAACCTTTCGTGTCGCCATCCGCCAAAAGGCCGCTTCCCGTATGCGAGCCTACCATCCGGGCACCCAGATCAGACAGGTACTTCTTCATCTCGGCCGGCGTCTTGCCATAGAATTTGCGGTCGCGATAACCAGCCGCCTCAAACCGTTTATAACCAATTTTCACCAGGGCGCGCATCGTCCCGTCAAAATCCGTCTTCAAATCATCCCTTACACTATACAATTGCAAACCAATCGCCTTCTCTTTTCCCGCCAGGATCGAGGCGAAACCATTCGGCACTACGCTGAGCGCCGCGAGAGCGGCACCCGCTCTCAAGAAATTCCGTCTTGTAATCATCACTCCATTCTTTAAGATTAACGTCGCTAAAGGTAAGAAAATAATTCCTACTTTTGCGGGCGATTTCAATAAACAACACATGCGAGGCGCGAAAAATCTTACCGAAGGACCGATCGTCCGCCAGTTGTTCAACCTGGCGATGCCGATCATGGGGACCTCATTCATCCAGATGGCCTACAGCATCACCGACATGGCGTGGGTCGGCCGGTTGGGGTCGGAGGCGGTCGCCGCCGTTGGCGCTGTCGGCATCCTCACCTGGATGACCAACTCGATCTCCTACCTCAGCAAGGTGGGCTCGGAGGTCAGTGTCGCCCAAAGCATCGGCATCCGCGACGAAGAGAAAGCCCGCCTCTTCGCCTCGCATAACCTGACGATCGCGCTGATTCTATCGGTGATATGGGGAGCCTTGTTGTTCCTGTTCGCCCAGCCGGTCATCCACCTCTACAAGCTGGAAGCGCCGATCGAGGCACAGGCCGTCTCCTACTTGAGGATCGTCGCTACGGCCTTTCCCTTCATCTTCCTGTCGGCGGCGTTCACCGGCATCCATAACGCCTCGGGCCTAAGCAAGACCCCATTTTATATCAGTGGCGTCGGGCTGTTGCTCAACATGGTTCTCGACCCGCTCTTTATCTTCGGCTTCGGCCTGGGAACGGACGGGGCAGCCTGGGCGACGTGGCTCTCGCAAGCGGTAGTCTGCGCCTTGTTCATCTATCAGCTGAAAATACGCAATCCGCTCTTCGGAGGATTCCGTTTCCTCACCCGCCTGAAAAGCGAGTACACCTTGAAGATCATCCATATCGGACTTCCGGTCGCCACGCTCAATGCCCTCTTCGCCGTGATCAACTTTTTCATGGCCCGTACGGCAAGTACCTACGGCGGACACATTGGACTAATGACACTGACAGCAGGCGGACAAATCGAGGCGATCGCCTGGAATACCTCACAAGGCTTCAGTACGGCCCTCAGCTCGTTTGTCGCGCAAAACTATGCCGCCAAGGAATGGGAGCGCGTCAAGGCAGCCTACCGGACCACCCTCAAGATGACCTCCGTTCTTGGCGCCCTCTGCACGATCCTGTTTGTCTTCTACAGCAGCGAGGTCTTCTCGCTCATCGTGCCGGAACAGGCGGCTTATGAGGCAGGTGGTGTCTACCTGCGGATCGACGGCTACTCGATGCTCTTCATGATGCTGGAGATCACCAACCAAGGCTTGTTCTATGGTGTTGGCCGCACGATTCCGCCAGCCGTAGTCAGCATCACCTTCAACTCGCTCCGTATCCCGACAGCCATCCTGCTTTGCCAGGTGATCGGCATCAATGGGGTCTGGTGGGCCATCAGCCTGTCGAGTATAGCGAAAGGTATTGTCTTGTCACTTTGGTTCCTCATTCTTCAGAAGAAAATTTTAAAGTAACTAAACAGGCATCTCCCGTGAACAATATTTGTTTATTTTTGCGGCTAAACTGGATAAATTCTAAATATATAATAAAGGAATCATGAGCAACAATTTCAAACGCGAGACATTATGCGTACAAGCCGGCTGGCAGCCTAAAAACGGCGAGCCGCGTGTTCTTCCGATCTATCAGAGTACAACCTTCAAATATGAGACAAGCGAGGAGATGGCCAAACTTTTCGATCTCGAGAAGTCCGGTTTCTTCTATACCCGCCTGCAAAACCCGACCAACGAAGCTGTAGCAGCCAAGATCGCCGCTCTCGAGGGTGGTGTCGCCGCGATGTTGACCTCTTCAGGACAGGCAGCCAACTTCTTCGCCTTCTTTAATATCTGCGAGGCGGGCGACCATATCGTCAGCGCCACCAGCATCTATGGCGGAACCTACAACCTCTTGGCCGTCACGCTGAAGAAACTGGGAGTCGATTGCACTTTCGTTGACCAGGGCGCTAGTGAGGAGGAGATCGCCAAGGCGTTCCGTCCGAACACGAAACTGCTCTTCGGCGAGACACTGTCGAACCCGGGCGTCATGGTGCTCGATATCGAGAAGTTCGCACGGATTGCCCACAAACAGGGTGTGCCTCTCGTTGTTGATAATACCTTCGCGACACCGATCAATTGCCGCCCGTTCGAATGGGGCGCCGATATCGTGACTCACTCAACTACGAAATATATGGATGGCCACGCGACCTGCGTCGGTGGTTGTATCGTAGATAGCGGTAACTTCGATTGGGAGGCGCATGCCGACAAGTATCCCGGCCTTTGCCAACCGGATCCCTCTTATCATGGCCTGACCTATACGAAAGCATTCGGCAAGATGGCCTATATCACGAAAGCGACCAGCCAGTTGATGCGTGACCTGGGCTCCATCCAATCGCCCGAGAACGCTTTCTTGTTGAATCTTGGCCTGGAGACGTTGCACCTTCGTGTTCCCCGCCATTGCCAAAACGCCTTAGCGGTCGCTAAATGGTTAAAGAGCTGCGACAAGGTCGCTTGGGTCAACTATCCGGACCTGGAGGACAACAAATATCATGACCTGGCGAAGAAATACCTGCCAAACGGTTCATGCGGTGTTCTCTCATTTGGTTTGAAGGGTGGACGTGATGTCGCTATCCGTTTCATGGATAACCTGAAGTTGGCGGCTATCGTCACACACGTCGCCGATGCCCGGACTTGCGTTCTCCATCCGGCAAGCCATACGCATCGCCAACTTACGGATGAGCAACTGATCGAGGCCGGTATCGCACCAGACCTGATCCGCTTCTCTGTCGGTATCGAGAACGTGGAAGATATCATCGCCGATATCCAGCAAGCATTAGAGGCTTAATAAAATAGACGGACCTTGCGAGGAATCTTCCCACAAGGTCCGTACTCTTTATATACATGAAATAGAATAAAGATAAAATCTTTATAATCTCAACAAATCCACGACGGAATAAACTTTGCTCATTCCCTCAAAAGTAAAGAACTGATCATCCAAGATCATCCACTGCAAACGCTTCTTCAACGGCAAATTCTTTATATCCGGGAAAAATGATAATGGAAGGATTATCTCACGGCCATCAGTCAGATAAGCGGTCATCTTACCTCGATGCTCCGTAAAATCCAGTTTCTTTATTCCAACATTGATACCTTTCATCTTACACATGGTCCAATCATTTTTCAATATTCTTTATTCTCGTTTTCTCTCCACGGAATGTTTTTGAAATCTGACTATTGATAAATTCCCAATGCTTATCAATCGCCTTAATCAACATTTCGTTATCTTTAGCGGACAATTGGCTCTCCGCAATTTCCACACACTTCTATCCATCACGCTCAATCCAAATCATCGCTAAGGAATGAAGATGTCGACCGCCTTTCTTAAAAATATGTACATGCCGTCGGTTATCATTAATATCGGTCGGTATCGAGACCAAGAGGAACATTTTCAAAAAAGCCAACTGTCCCATAAATAGCTTACTTTAGATCACAAAGGTAAGAAAAATACTTGAGAGTTAGCAAGTAATACTTGGCTATTCCCCATCAGATCGGCAGGAAACGTCCCAGTCGGGCGACCCAATTGGTCGCATGCCGCCTTAAGCCAACAGCGGGCAACTCATGGAACAACAAATCGGGTCTGAACTCACGCAAGATCAACCAATCCGCCTGTTTTACCCAATGGCGGAAAGACATATTTCCGGAATGATTCTTAGACAATTCGCTCAGGCGGTCCAAGTCAAAACAATCGGCCACAATCCCTGCACCCGACAAGGCGGCGTCGTAAGCGTTGCATGCCTGTTCAATATGTGTCGGCACCATCAGGATCGGTTTACCCAAATACATCGCCTCGCAAACCGACTCAAATCCGGCAGTCGTCGCATAGGCTTTAGCGCCCGACATATAATAAAGGAATAAAAGATCATCCAGCTGATGAACCAAGATCATAAATAGAATAAAAAAGTAAATTAAAGAAATAGAATAATGTGCCGATATAACTATCAGCAAGGGAATGCGTCATAATACATTTTAGTGTATTGTGGCGCATATTTTTTTAAATTGTGTTTTGCTTATTTGCGGATGTACGCATGTGACACAAATCTGGTATATGTAAAAAATGAGTTTTGCAATTGGTTATAAAAGATGTGTGTAGAAAGGAAGAATTATATGACAGGAGTAGAAAGTTTATTTAGTGAAAAAAGTGAAATGTTTAGTGTATCAGATGCACAGACAAAGCCGGATAAAAGCATGAATGATAAGGAATGGGATGATTATCTTAATAAAATAGACAATGTACTGGATTTTTATAAACAGATTACTGTCGAAGACGGTAAAAAGAATCTCGAAACAGCTGATAAAGAGCGGGAAGAAAACAGGGCAGTATGGCTTGAAGATATTTCAAAACTTATGCAGATGGGACAGACATTTGTGGCAGAGAAGATAAATAATGAAAATATACAGGAGAAGCAGAAGGAGCAGGAGTTATTAAAGAATAATAAAAATCAAGTACAACAAAGAATGTAGACATATTACTAACTAATATAGATAGTGATACAACAAAAAAAAGAGGGATAAATATATAACAGATTTTTATATAAAAAACGCAGAAAAAGAAGCACACGCCCAGAAAAAAAAAAAAAAAAGAAATTTGAAAAACCAAGAAAAAAAAAAAAAAACAATTAATATTAAGTG
>USAD01000132.1 GCA_900552415.1 uncultured Parabacteroides sp. | reverse complement strand
GTATTCGCCCAGATCCCTCGCATAACGTATGGCTTCCTCTTTCATTTCCAGAAAATCCCGGAAAAAAATAACGTATCGATAGCAGATCTGCAGCAGATAGGAAAGTAAGGTTCCAAGAAGGACTCCTGTCATGCCATATGGTCTTACAAGAGCAAGCGATACGACCAGATTCAGAATCGCACTTGATGCGCCTGCATTTTTTTCTTTTTCAAACAGTCCTGTTACCCCCATCATAAGACTGAGCGGCAGTCCCATGATTTTGATCAGCAGCACCACAATACAAAGCACTGCTGTTCCCCATCCAAGCTCATACGCGGGACTCAGCCAGATATCGCAGATAAACGGAGTAATCAGTGAAAAAAGTCCGGCTGCCACGACGGAAGAAATACAGAAGAACACAAAGGTCAGCTGCCGCAGAATTTCATAGTTCCGCCGATAATTCTTTTCGGTAAAGTAATCCCCGATGGTCGGCTGAATCGTGTTGGCCAGAATCGTAAGAATATTGATAATCGCCTGCGTAATCATGCTGTAGTTCGCATACCGTCCTACTGTACCGACGCCGATGAACCCGGAAATAATCAGGTTATCGGTACAGTTCAGCATTTTGTCCGAAACCCTGGAGATAAACACGTTTTTCAGATCCTTTAAGATCAGCTCCTTAAAGAAAGAGGAACCTTTTTCTGAGCCATTACTTACCGATACGTTATATTGCTGAATAATACCCGTACGAGTCGTCTCATCGAACCAGTCCGTATCCGCGGATGGCACCGTGTTATCAGAATCAAGGAAACGAGACATGCTAATGCCATTCAACTTAGGATAACCATTGCTGTCGTATCCCCAATTGTACTTATAACCTAACGGATTCGTATTCGGATCTTGCCCACCATTTACATAAGCCTGCCACATGGCCTGACCATATTCTTCCGCATTCAGGACTTCCATTTTATTATTATACATAGAAGCGGATATGGACGCGTCGAAATTAACCTTCAACTGACCCTCTTTTCCCTTCTTTGTCGTAATGATAATAACGCCATTGGCCGCACGAGAACCATAAATTGAGGCGGAAGCCGCATCCTTCAAGACCTGGATTGATTCTATATCATTGCCATTCAACTCATGCATACCCGCTTTAGTAGGCACACCATCAATAATATAAAGAGGGTCGTTGTTGTTCAATGTACCGATACCGCGAATACGAATCGTTGTCGAACCACTCGGGTTACCATCCGCCGTAATATTCATACCCGGCACACGACCTTGCAACGCCTTCATCGGGTTGTTCTCATTTTGCTTGGTAAGCTCATCTACACTCACGACAGAAATGGCTCCCGTCAAATCAGCCTTACGTTGAGTCGTATAACCGGTCACGACCACCTCCTGCAATTGCTCGGAATCCTCTTCCAATTTTATATTAAACGATTCCTGACCAGCGACAGCGATCTCTTGTGTGGCATAGCCAATATAAGAGATCTGAAGCGTTCCTTGCGAAGCCATCGTCAGGCTAAAATTTCCATCAAAATCGGTAATGGTTCCATTTGTGGTTCCTTTTTCCAAAATAGTCGCGCCAATTACGGGCATTCCCGCGTCATCCGTAATAACACCACTTACCACCTTTTTCCCATCAGCCTGAGCATGTCCAGAAGTTTGGCCCTTCTTCTCCGAGATAACAATCGATTTTGACGAAAGAATCTCATAAGTCAGACCTTTTCCACCCAAAACCTGATCAAGCACAACCGAGACATCGACACTATCCGCCGAGACATTGACATCCTTCGAATCATCAATAACCGTATTCCGGTACGAGAAACGATAGGTCGTCTGGTTCTCAATTTCCTGAAAAAGCTCTTTCAAGGAGACATCCCGCAAATGCACCGTAACCCGTCGCGATTGAGCGAACAAGCTTACGCAGCAAAACAGCGACAAGCACACCGGCAACACACAAATTTTTTTAATATTGCTAAAATTTTAAAATTTTTATAAAAATTATTAAAAATTAATTATAATAAAATTATAAAGTAACAATAATAAAAACAAATTATTTTTAATTTTAATAAGCGACAAGAACTCGATCTACACACATTTTTTATTCATGTTCCTACAGTTTTAAATTATTGATAAAATTTCCTTACAAATTCTTTTGCCTATAAAGACAACTCCTCAAATAAAAAGTACCGAAAAATATTTATGTTGTAAAATATGCCTGTTGAGCATAAACTTATTTCTGTCCAACCAAAGTAACCGGGTAAAAGAAAACCACGTCGCGATGTTTATAATACTTTACATCACAACGTGGTTCACGAATTGGGAATGTGTCTATCTCCCTAGAGAATATATACTATCCGCCAAAGAATATATACTGCATCTGCCATTTAATATATACTTCATCCGCCATTTAATATATACTGACTATGCCATAGAAGATATACTTCATTTTTATAGCTGATCAAAAGAGGGTGAATCGCCCCCTCTTCATTCCATTTCCAAACGTATCTTATCGCCTTCCGTCTGGACTGACAAGTGATAAACTTTCCCGATAACCGTCAAAGCCTCAAAAAGGTTATTGGCAGGAATTGTCCCCGTAAACGAATCTATGGTATCCGATCTATAGTTTGTCTCAATCTGGACGTCGTAATTCTTCTCGACAGCCCTTACCAAATCGTCAAACATGACATCATCAAACACCAGCTCCCTACGTTTCCAAGCCGTTTCTGACTCAATATCCTGCCCTTTCTCTATGACAAAATGCCCAGTCTCCTGATCCAGGATCAATTTCTCTTTGGGTTCCAGCAAGGCATCTTTTCCTATTTTAAGCGAATGGAAACGTACGCTTCCTTCTTCCAAGATTAGCTCGGCCGTCTTTCTCGATCGCCGGACATCCAGATTAAAGGTTGTACCTAACACTTCCACGCTCAAACCTTCCGCGTCAATCAAGAAAGGACAGTCACGATTCTTAGCCACCTGGAAATACCCCTCGCCCTCAAAACGGATCTGTCTCTTATCCTTATTAAAAACTCGAGGTGTATAGGTCAAGCTAGATTCCGAGTTCAAGGCGACAGCCGTTCCATCGGGCAAGGTGATATTTGCCCGCTCACCTTTTCCTGTGGAAACAACCATCTCCTCAGATGCCATCCGTCCGTTTTCCCTATACAAATAGACAGTCAGGACCATAAACACCGGTAACAACAAGATAGCCGCCACACGCATTATCCGCTTTACCACCAACCAATAAGAAGGACGTTCGCTCTCCTTGCCCGACTCATCAACCAAGGCATCGATCCGCCGCTTCAACCGATCGCTTCTCTCCTCAGTGAACTCCATTCCCGAACCTGGCTCCTCGTCCATCCACACCTCATACATTTCCCTCTCAATGTCTTGATCCGACATCGCGTTCACACGCTCTCTTAACAAGCGCAATTCCTCAACCGAAAGTTGATCGTTTCTATATTTTCGTTCCAACTCTTTCATCATATTTTTTTAGTAAGACAACAAAAAGACACTCAACGTACCGAAAAACCTTATTAATTAAGAATTGATAACAAGAACAAGATAGCAGGGAAACGCTTCAACTCTGACCTTAAAGCCTTCAATCCTAACGATAACTGATTCTTAACGGTCTGCTCACTCAAGGATAGTTCTTGAGCTATCTCCTTATTTGACAACTCATGTAATCTTGACAATTCGATAACTTTCCGCTGGGTTGCCGGCAAAGTTCCCAAAGCTCTTTTAAGCTCACGGATAAACTCATCATATTCAATCTTATTCGCTATATCATCAACAACTAACTCCGATTGATAATCCACATAATCCTCATATACCAATGAATTTAAGTTTGCCCGATAAGCATTGATTAAGGAATGCTTCGACATAATGAACAGGAGTGAACGAAGCGAGTCCTCCTGTCGGATAATTGTCCGGCTGTTCCAGAGACGCACAAAGACATCTTGCACGATCTCCTCCGCATCCTCCGTTCTTTTCGTATATTGCTTACAATAAGCGAACAAACGTTTGGCGTATATCCGATAGATCTCGTCAAATGCTTTCCGGGAATGATTTTTCAATCCTTGAATCAGCAATTGCTCATTATGACCGGCCGTTTCCATAAAATATTAGCGTTTCTAAAAGATCACACAAGATACGAACTTTTTTATTAATTCCCATTCCACTTACAGAGATCCCCTTAGAATTCCAAAATTTTGCCAGAATATTTCCGTAGCTTTGTCTTATCGAACCAATTTAATTAATTCCACAATGAAGATCCTAGTAGTTGAAGATGAGGACAGCCTGCGTGAAACGATCATCCGCTCGCTGGAGAAAGAGCGTTATACCGTCGAATCGGCCGCCACGTTTAATGAAGCTGGAATGAAACTGAACGACTATGATTACGACTGTGTCGTCCTGGACATCATGTTGCCCGGCGGCAGCGGACTGACGCTGCTTGAGGAACTGAAGAAACGCCGCAAGCGCGACAGCGTGATCATCATCTCCGCCAAGGACTCGATCGAAGACAAAGTCGCGGGTCTCGACCTAGGCGCCGACGACTACCTGACAAAACCGTTTCACCTGGCCGAGCTGAACGCCCGCGTCAAGAGTGTCATCCGCCGCAAGCAACAGGACGGCGAGCTCAGCCTCCGTGTTGGCAACATCACGCTCTATCCCGACCGCCACGCGGTCTATATCGAGCAAGAAGAGCTGACGCTCAACCGGAAAGAGTTTGATCTGCTCTACTATTTCGTCGCCAATCCCGACCGGCTCATCAGCAAGGCATCGCTAGCGGAAAGCGTCTGGGGCGATTACATCGACCAGGCCGACAGTTTCGACTTCATCTACAGCCAGGTGAAAAACCTACGGAAAAAGCTGAAAAACGCCGGAGCGACAACCGAGATCAAGGCGGTCTATGGCTTTGGATATAAAATGACCACCAACGACTAAACGCCATGAAGCTAATCCACCACGCCTTACGCCACCTGTTGATCCCTTTCCTCCTGATCTTCACCATCTGGGGAGCGGTTTTCTATTTCCTGATCATTCATGAGATCAACGACGAGACCAACGATACGCTTGAGAATTACAAGGAACTGATCATCCGGTCAGCCATTCGAGACAGCTCTTTCCTGAAAAGCCATGATGGGCTCATGACCCGTTATTATATCCGGGAAATACCCAAAGAAGAGGCAGACGTGAACGAGGTTCGCTTCTTCGACACGACCACTTACATCGAGATTGAAATGGAATATGAACCGGTACGGGTCCTGCAAACCTGCTTCCGCATGGCAGACGACCGCTATTATGAGTTGACGATCGAGATGTCAACACTCGAGAAAGACGACATGATCGAGACAATCGCCACCAGCATGGCCATCTTTTACCTGCTCTTGATCCTGTGTGTACTCATCGTCAGCCATTGGGCCTTCCGGAAAAGTACGATTCCCCTCTACAAGCTGCTCGACTGGCTGGGCCGGTTCCGGGTCGGACAACCGCATGAGCCGCTCGACAACCCAACCTCCGTGCATGAGTTCAAGACATTAAACCAGGTCGTCGAGGAGAGCACACGCCGAAGCACCGAGCTTTACAACAAGCAAAAACAATTTGTCGAAAACGCAGCTCACGAACTACAGACGCCTTTGGCCGTCTGCGTAAACAAACTGGAACTCCTCGCGGAGAATCCGGATTGCACAGAACGCCAACTGGAAGAGATAGCGAGTCTCCACCAAACGGTCAGCGGTATTGCCCGGCTCAACAAGTCGCTCTTGCTACTCTCCCGCATCGACAACCGGCAATTCCCCGACGAGAAAGAGATCCGTCTTGATCAACAGATCCAAGCCCAGCTCAATGATCTGGAAATGCTTTACGAGGACAAGAGGATCAAGATAGACACAAGCCGTCTTGAGCCACTCCTTGTCCAAATGAATGAGTCGCTCGCCACAGCCTTGACCATCAATCTTCTGAAAAACGCTTTCGTCCATAATCACGAGAGCGGAACGATTGAAGTCGAGAGCGGCCAAAGACATCTCCTCGTGGCAAACACAGGCGAGCATCCTGGCGAGCTGGACCGTGACCGTCTTTTCGCCCGTTTCGGGAAACAAAGCCAACGGAAGGAATCGAATGGCTTGGGCTTGGCGATCGTCAAGTCTATCGCCGAGCTTTACGGGTTTAAACTTTCCTACCGTTATCATTCGGATAAACATATTTTTCAAATATTCTTTCCAGAGCGCTGAGATTCCCAAATCTTTCCCAAATGTCACCCTATTTTTGTGTCGTAAACTTAAAACAAGAGAAAGATGAAAAGAATAGGCATTATTTTAATAGGGTTAGCGCTGATGACGAATATGGCGTGCGCCGACAACGATAAGGTGACAAACAATATCAATGAGTTGCCACAAGTGAGTCGCACCTTCCTGAATAACTATTTCGATGGGAATAAGGTCTCACATATCAAAATAGATAAGGACCTGTTCCTGGTAGACAGCTACGACGTTATCCTGACCGACGGAACCAGTGTCGAATTTAATCGTGATGGAGAATGGAAAGAGGTAAAATCTTTCCAGCAAAACATTCCCGATACCTTGATCCCTGCCGAGATCAGGCAATATGTTAGCCAGAATTACCCGGGCCAGAAGATTATGACTGTCGAGCGAGGCAAACGCAAGGTTTCCGTCGACCTGGCGAATGGGTTAGAACTGAAATTTGACCTCAACGGTAACCTGATCGATATCGACGACTAATCATTTTAAATTCAACAATAACATTAATAATCAATATTCAACATTTCAATAATTATGAACGTGAAATCTATATTTTTAGTGGGCACATTGGCCTGTGCGGCCCTGTTCACAGCTTGCGACGATGACGACAATGACGACATTCTTTACAGCAACATTCCCGATAAAGCGATCACTAACCTGAGCCAGCTCTATCCGGACGCACGCCAAGTGGAATGGGACATTGAGAAAGATTATTTTGTCGCCGATTTCCACGATGGGAAGCACGAGGTCGAGGCTTGGTTTGACCAAACAGGCGCATGGATCATGAGCGAGACCGATATCACCTACAACGAATTGCCCAAGGCAGTCATTAACAGTTTTGAGAGTGGTTTCTATGCCTCCTGGCGTGTCGACGATGTCGACCTGCTGGAGCAATCTGGACGAGGCAACATCTATGTCCTTGATGCCGAATCAGGTGAGCAAGAGATGACCCTGCACTACTCCGAGAACGGCGACTTGATCAATGAGGTTCCCGACGGCAACCAAAACAGACCGATCCAGCCGACACCCTCGCCCGACGCGATTACCAACTTAATCCAAGAGCGTTATCCTAACGCGACTATCCTGGAGATTGATACCGACAACCGATACACGGAGGTGGACATCCTGGATAACCGAATTCATAAAGAGGTGATCTTCGACGCGCAAGAACAATGGCTCTATACCGAATGGGAAATTCGTCAAACCGAGGTACCGGCGATCGTCATGAACGCCTTTAATGCTTCCGAGTACGCAAGCTATCGCATCGACGATATCCACTGCGTCGAGCGGACCGACGGAATCTATTATGCTTTCGATCTGGAGTTGGGCGATCGGGATTATATCGCTACCTTTGACGCCGAAGGCAATTTGATCAAGTAATTCATGAGATGGCATCCTTTTAATACACGGATAAAACCTGGGGAACTTCCCCAACGATTCAACAATCCGTTCCATTATACGCCTCATCCGCTTTGCTTAGCCGCAGCGGATGA